>JALVEF010000372.1 GCA_027031185.1 Saprospiraceae bacterium | reverse complement strand
AAGGCCATAACGATAAAACCTATAAGGCTCCCAAAACCGTATAGGTTTGAGTGGTTATTAAACCGTTACGTAACTGTTTAGGTACCCGATGTTTTTGTGCTAAAATGCCCTTTTTGCACCTACCTTTGCCAAAATTTTCTCATGTAGCGCTGCTACACATCGAAAATTTTAGCTTCGGTAGGCACAAAAATGCCTATTTTATCCCTAAAAACAGGAGCACCTAAACAGTTACACCGTTACAACATAACAATCGGCCCTTCCCAAGCCGCCCGAAGGGTGGCTAATCTTTTACCTTGAAAAGGGCGCGCATCTCCGTACCCGTCCGTCATTCATAGTAGAAGCCCGGAAGCGACTCCAAACACGACAACTGCACCAAATGATGCCGGATGTGCCGCGCGTGAAACTGCACCCACTCCTCATAACAAAGATATCCGAAGTACGGGTGGCAAGATTTCGCCATTGGATTAGCTCGAAAATACGCATCAAAGTCCTGCCTGGCGCGTTTGTATAGTGCAAGCGCCTTTTTGTAGTCGGTGGGAAACACAGGCTTTTCCATTATACTCTGCTCCAGTAGATTTTGAGGTAGTACCTGTGTGATGTGCTTCTGCTTCGAGAAAAATCTAACCTTGTGAAACGCTATCCGTTCGGGAGGCAGTACCGCTCGTACTTTCACTGCACCTGTCGAAATCATATAGGACAAAGTAAAATGGTTCAGCATTTCGACACATTCTTGACGGCAGCAGTCAGATTTTGTCTCGCGAGTGAGCTTGTCTATTAGAGGGGAGGCTGGTTCCAGAAGGAAATCAGAATAGGTCATTTAAGGCTGACTTTTAGTTTTCCCGATAGTGTGGTTACTGTGCGGAGTCGGAGGGGGATGGTCTCAAAGTTATGTATTATACGCCCATCGGGCAATACCACAATTTGGATATTTTTTCCCAAAGATAGGGAATTTGTCAGTTCCTTTACATTTTCCAACATCTGTCGGGAGATAGACTCCGCTTGTGCATTTATTTTCTCCGCCAGCTGCATTTTTATTCGCCCTTTGGCCAGGCGCAGCCCCCACCGGTGCCAAAAGCGGCCGCCGTCCAGCGTAATATCCATATCGTCCGATGCCACTATCCGGCCAGGCAGGCCGGATAGTGGCGCGGCGTACAGTGTGAAAAAGCCATCAAAACCACCCCGCAACCGCAATTTGGTCACCAAGAGACGTCCGGCTATGGCTACTTTGGCCGATTCTACACGTACCGTCTTACCGCCGGTCTTAAAAACTCTGCCGCACAAGGCTTCCTGCGCCAATCGCGTCAGCATCGCCTCATCCCACGAGCCGTTTATGTGGATTACCGTGGCGCTTTCCGCATCGGTTTCTTCCAACGGTAGCGAATCCACTCGTAGTGTGTCCGGAGGACTCGACCCCACATACACTTCCGCCCGCACGGTCAGTGCGGTGCGCAGCGTGTCATCTTCCAAGCGGGGCGGTGTCCAGGCCACTTGCCGGACCTTGCCCCACAAGTACAAACGATGCGTACTATCCACCATTCGCGGATGACCCAGTGCCTCCATTGCCCTGAGCCACTCACCGCGCCGCCCGTTTATGGCAGTCATCAATTGCTCGTCTATCCGCCTGGCTATTGCCGGAGCGATCGCCCCCACGGCCCTGTCAGCCAGCTTTTCGATGGGTATGCGAAGCCCGGCCAAATGCGCCCGCGGCGGCTCCGGCCACTCATGCCGATCCACGACTGTATGACTTTCCAGAATCCAGTCCGGCCGGATCGAGTACTCCGTCCTGAACCTTACGCGCAGTACGCCCCGGGTACCGGCCATGAGCCCCGAACGCACTGCCAGCGACACCGGTACGGAGATATAAATGCGCTTGCCATCCATGTCCAGCGTCATTTCCCCCGCACGAGCTATCTCCATACGCCCCCCGGACCTATTTTGCTCCTGCAATACCGCATCTGTCAATTCCTGCAAATGACGCAAAACGCCGGACTTGGCTGCCGCTATGTCCATATAAATCGTAGATATAGCCGGATACGTCGTCTTCAAGGCCGTAGTTTTAGTGAGTTTGCGGTGGCAAGCCACCGCGAGGATGATCAGCAGTGTACTGGCAATACTTCGTACCATAACAACCGGGTGTCCGTGGTTTATTCTTCGCGTGCTGCCTCTCGCCGGTAAAACACAAATCCGTTTTTGCGATAAACGAGCGAGGCATCCGGCAGCGCGCGCAACGCATCCTCGCCGGTGATTTTGGCCACCAGGTACGTCGGCTTGTCCACCGGCCCGCGCAGCAGCCATTCGTGGTCGTAGGCTCGCGCGTTCTCGTGCTTCTTCACGCGCGCGTAAAACAAATGCGCATACGTCTTGAAGCCCACAGGCTCTATATAGCAGTCCTCGCCTCGCTTCGACTCATAAAAGTGGACGGCCGCCCGTTGGGTATAGGCCTCTACCCGCGGCACCACAATGCTGATGGCCACCGCCATAAACAAGGCCATCCCCACAAACAACCAGGTATAAGCATCCGCTAATCCGTGCCGCCGCCGGTAGCCCCATAGCAAAATCACTGCCCACAATAACATACCCGCGCCGCCCGTCCACCAGGGCCAGTGCACCGCCGCATCCAGATTGGCGCGCGCAAAGCCATCATGAAAAACATAAGCCTTCAGCCATTCCGGGTGGCGTCCTACCAACGGCAACAGCACCAGCAGCAAACCAAAAAACAGCCCCGTCCAACGGATAAAGAAAACCGGCTGTGCCGGAATGGCATACTCCCGCCGGTTGGCTATCGCATAAGCCGCGTAATAGGTCAGCGGAAAATAGGCCAGCGAAGAGTAGTGGACGATTTTTGACTTGACAATCGAAAACAAAACCAACACCACCCAAAACGTCACCGACATCAGCCGGTTAAATACCAGTGTGTCGTTTTTCTTCCTGATTTCCCGACGGAATATCAAACTCCGGATTGCCAGATAACTGGCCGGAAATACCCCAAACAACAGCACCACCACGTGATAACCGAAAAAACCGCCGTGCCCGGCGTCTGGCGTCCTTAGCAACCGGAGCTGATAGGCCGTAAACGTCTTCAAAAACCACGGGCCGTGCTTGTACAAATCCCACCCAAACCACAGCATTGTCGTCACCAATGTCGCCGCCGTAATGAGCACCAAATGCTTCAACAACAGCCGCGTCCGCGCCGTCCGTCGTACCAGCCATTCTATCACGATCACCAGCACCGGTATCAAATATCCCACCGGCCCTTTTGTCAGCACGGCCAACCCGATAAAGCATCCTGCTATCAACGCCCAGATATTGTCCGAAAGCCTAAACGAAGCGATCTCCACCGCCTTCGTAAAGGCAAAACCATAAAACACAATCCCCAAAAACATAAAGAAATTAAACCACGGATCTATGATGCCCGAGCGCGCGTACAAGTGCGGCAAAATGGAACCCACATAAGCCAATGCCCAGTACTTGCCTGTCCCCTTGTGATGGCTCATAAAGTCCCCCAACCGCATGAGGGCTATCAGCATCACCAGGCTGATAGCGACATTCGGCAGCCGCGCGCTAAACTCCCGCACCCCAAACAACTTCATCGAAGCGGCCTGCATCCAAAAAAACAGCGGCGGCTTCTCCCAAAACGGCTGGAAATTCACCCGCGGCCGGAAATAATCCCCGCTTACCAGCATTTCACGCGCAATCTCCGCAAAATTCACCTCATCCCAATCAAACAGATGCACGCCTCCAAGAAAAGGCAACCACATTGCCAGGGCCAGCCCGATTATCCATCCATGTATCTTCCCGAATGCCGTCTTCATACGCCGCAAAGGTCCACAATTTTTCCGACTTCGGACGTAAAATAAGTAACGGTGTAGCGGTATAGCGGTATAGCGGTTTAACGGTGTAGCGGTTTAATGGTATAGCGGTTTAACGGTGTAGCGATCCCGCACATACTTGCCCTTAGTGCGGAGTAAATGGCCTTCAACATACAAAAAGCATAAGCGGAAGGACCAAAGCCAAAATCCAGCAAAGCAAGTAAGTGCGGGGCACTTCAACGCGACAGCGATTCAACACGAAGTATTCAACGTCCCGCACATACTTGCCCTTAGTGCGGAGTAAATGGCCTTCAACATACAAAAAGCCTAAGCGGAAGGACCAAAGCCAAAATCAAGCAAAGCAAGTAAGTGCGGGACGATTCTTCGATTCCTCAACTGATACAAATCCAAGTTTTCACCTCTTATCCGGCAAGAAAATGGGGACTAAAGTCCTTTTTCCAGTGAGCCTTTTAACCGTCGGCTAAAGCCGACAGAAAACAAAGCAAAGTCAGGAACTGGTGGCAAAAAATGAACGAAGAGACGCAATGTTGCGTCCCTTCGTTCAGCAGTCAGTAAAATTCCACGGTCCAATATTCAACACGAAGTATTCAACACGAAGTATTCAACACGAAGTATTCAACACGAAGTATTCAACACGAAGTATTCAACGCGCTCCGACAGGAGCGCAATTCAACGCGAAGCATTCAACACATATCAGTGTTTTGCCAGGTACTCTGCGACACCCTCGTGCGTCGGCTTCAACGCCTCTTCGCCCTGGTGCCAATCAGCCGGACACACCTCGCCGTGCTCGTCATTGAAGCGGATCGCATCCAACGTGCGGAGCGTATCCTCGACGCTGCGGCCGATCGGCAAGTCATTGACAATTTGATGCCGTACCACACCTGACTTGTCGATGATGAAAGTGCCGCGATAGGCCACCATCGGCCCTTCGGACGTCATCAAGCCGGTGTCCTCATCAATGTCCCAATCACCGGCCAACACGTCATAATTGGCGGCTATGGTCTTGGCCGTGTCTGCTACGATCGGGTAGGTGATTCCCTTGATACCTCCTTGCTCCTTCGGCATCTGAAGCCAGCCCCAGTGCGACTGCTCCGTATCCGTCGAACAGGCGATCACTACCGCGTCGCGCGCCTCGAAATCTGCCAAATGCTTCTGAAACGCAAACAACTCCGTCGGGCACACAAAGGTGAAATCCATCGGATAAAAGAACAGCACAATGTACTTCTTTCCGATGTACTGTCCCAGACTGAAATCCGAAACGATCTCGCCGCCGTTGATTACGGCCGCCGCCTTAAACAGCGGCGCTTTTTGGCCTACTAATACTCCCATCTTTATTTGTCTTTTGGTTGTGAACAAAATCAAAAAGCAAAGAAACAAAAAATCTTTGACTTATTGGTAGGTGTTAGATAGTATTCGCCTCTGTATATTTTCCCGGCAGTTCGCATCCTCTGACCCGTAAAACACTATTTTTGCATTATCAACCGTTATCCGCTTAACTTCGCCACCCGGCCATTCACCCACGGCCCTAATGCCTCGCTCCATGAAAAACAGAAGCTTTCTCATCCCGGTACTTGTCTGCACACTCTTTTCTGCGCTTTCCGCCCAAATACACCACCGGCTGGGTGTTACCATCGAACCGGCCACCGGCCAAATCCGGGTTACCGACACCATTGAACTGCCCCGCGGCCAGGAAGTCAGCTTCCTGCTCAACGAAGCCCTCGTCCCGCGTCCCGTCTCCCGCGGTCTGTCGCTCACGCCCGTCCAACAATCCATCCCCGCCACTGATATCGGCATGGACCGTGACGATGCAGGGCAGGGGAGTGGGGCGCTCCGTGTCACCCGGTGGCGCATCGCCTGGCAAGACCGCTATCCGGTGGCCCGGCGCTTGGTCATATCCTACGCCGGCACCATTGCCGGCAATCTCAATCAATCAAAAGAAAATTACCAGCGCGGCTTTGCCGAAAGCCCCGGCATCATCAGTGACAAAGGTGTCTATCTGGCTGGTTCTACTTATTGGATACCGGCCATCGGAGATACTACGGTCACTTTCGATTTGACAGTCCGCCTGCCCCGGGACTGGAAGTCCGTCTCTCAGGGCAAGCGTGTCTTTGAAGCGGCACAGGACGACCACCACGTGGATTCGTGGCAATGTGTGCATCCCCAGGAAGAGGTATTCTTGATAGCCGCCCGCTTTTACGAGTACAGCCGCGATGCCGGACAGGTGCGCGCCATGGCATTCCTGCGCACGCCTGACGAAGGACTCGCCGACAAGTATCTGGAAGCCACCGCCCGCTATCTCCAAATGTATCGATCCATGCTGGGCCCGTACCCTTATGAAAAATTTGCCCTCGTCGAGAATTTCTGGGAAACCGGCTATGGCATGCCGTCCTTTACCCTCCTCGGTGAGAAAATCATTCGCTTCCCCTTTATCCTGTACTCCTCCTATCCGCACGAGCTGCTCCACAACTGGTGGGGCAACAGCGTGTACGTGGACTTCTCCACCGGCAATTGGTGCGAAGGACTCACCGCCTATATGGCCGACCACCTGCTCAAAGAACAGCGCGGCAAAGGGGCGGAATATCGCCGCTCCACACTGCAAAAGTTTACCGATCTGGTCCATCCGGACAATGACTTTCCCCTCACTGCCTTTCGTTCCCGGTATGACGGCCCCAGTGAGGCTATCGGGTATGGCAAGTCCCTGATGATGTGGCACATGCTGCGCCGCAAGTTTGGTGACGAGGCCTTCCTCGAAGCCCTGCGGCTCGTCTATAAGCATCTCCGCTTCCAGCGCGCCGGCTTTATTGACTTTCGCGAAGCCTTCGAAGCGGTTACCCACGCGGATCTGAAAGACTTCTTTGACCAATGGACGACGCGCACCGGTGCCCCCTTGCTGGTACTGGACCAAGTCAATTCCGAAAAACTGCCCGAGGGAGGCTACCAATTGACCGTGACCCTGACCCAAAGACAAGAAGACCCGGCCTTTACCCTGGATGTGCCCATTCACGTCGTTACCGCCCGCGGCACCTACGAATACACCAAACCGATGACGCGCAAGCGGCAGCGTTATGTCCTGACCTTCGCCACCGAACCCCAACAAGTGCTCATTGATCCCCAATTTGACCTGTTTCGTCGCCTGGACCCACATGAAGTGCCTCCCGCCCTGACCAAGGCCTATGGTGCCGGCAAGACTATTATCATCTTGCCCCAGTCTGGCAAGTTGGGTGGACCGTACCGCGACTTTGTCAAACAGTGGACCAAAGCACACCCCGACCGCTTTGAAGTACATACCGATGCAGACTTTGACCGGCTGCCGCCGGCTCCGGCCGTTTGGGTATTGGGTGAAAATAATAGATTCGCGCCGTTGGCGCGACGGGTGGCGACAGAGGCCTTCTCTGTCCGGTTTAGCGCCGACTCGGTTGCCTTCCCCGCTAAGACCGTACCGGCCGGGCACCATCAAATTATGGTACTGCCGCATCCCGCCGCCGACAGCCTCGTGCTTCTCTATTTCACCATCCGCGACGGCGCTGCCGTCCCCGGTCTGGTGCGCAAACTGCCGCATTACGGCAAGTACGGCTATCTGGCTTTTGAAGGAACCGAACCCTCCAACACGGCCAAGGGCCAATGGCCCGTCTTGCATTCCCCGCTCATCAAACGCCTGGTGGAACATCCGGCTCCCTACCGCCCGCAAAAGCGCTCGCCACTGGCCACACTCGAAGGGCCTTTTTCCAAAGAAGCGATGATGGCCCACATCCGCTTCCTGGCCTCCGAAAAACTCAAAGGCCGCGGCCTCGGCACACCCGAACTGGACGAAGCGGCGCACTACATCGCGGACGCCTTCCGCAAGGCCGGACTCAAGCCCTATGGCGACAAAAACACCTATTTCCAATCTTGGACGGCCGACGTCCTGGGCCGCAAGCGTCTCCAATTGACCAACGTACTGGCTTGCATCCCCGGCACAGATAGCGCGCTGAGCCGGCATCCCGTCGTCTTGTCTGCGCATTACGACCACCTGGGCACCGGCTGGCCCGATGCCCATCGCGGCGATGAGGGCAAAATCCATTATGGTGCCGATGACAATGCCAGTGGTGTAGCCATCCTGCTGGAATTGGCCCGCGTTCTGGGCAAAAGCCTGCATCCCAAGCGCACGATCATCTTTGCCGCATTTACCGGCGAAGAAGCCGGCCTGGTCGGTTCGCGCCACTTTGTGGCACACAGTCCCACTACCTTCTTTGCCAATGTCAACCTGGATACCGAAGGCAGCCTGGGCAAAAACAAACTGCTCGTCCTCAACGCCAATACCGCGCGCGAATGGCGTTTCATCTTCATGGGCACCGACTACGTCACCGGCGTGCCCACCCAAGTCGTCACCAAAGACCTGGACGCCAGCGACCAGGTGGCCTTCATCGAAAAGCAAATTCCTGCCGTTCAACTCTTTGCCGGTGCCGCACCGCATTACCACCGGCCCACCGACACACCGGACAAGATAGACGCCGACGGCCTGGTCAAAATAGCTTCGGTAGCCAAGGAAGTCATCGTCTATCTCGGCGACCGCGAAAAGGATATGGCTTTTACAGGCCCCAATGCCAAGGCCCAAGCGGATCATCCGCACGCCACCGGGCGGCGGGCATCCACCGGCTCCATCCCCGATTTCACCTACGAAGGCAAGGGCGTGCGGCTCGGCGAAGTACCTCCCGGTTCGCCCGCCGCCAGGGCCGGCTTGCAGAAAGGCGATATTCTGGTAGAGATGGCGGATACTGCCATCACCGACTTGCGCAGTTATTCCGCCCTACTGAAAAAGCTCCGGCCGGGGCAGCGCGTCAAAGTGGCCTATCTCCGCGACGGCAAGATGCACACCACCATGCTGACGCTCAAAGCGCGATGATAATTCTGATAAATAGTTGAAAGCTTCGCGTTGAAGCGTCCGGCACATACTTGCAGGGGGACCTGCAAGTATGTGCCGGACGTTGAAATGCGCCGATGGCGCGTTGAAAGATCTCTTCTCACATTGCCCGTGCTCTTACTTGACCGTCATTCCGGGGGCAAGCTTCCTTTCTGCAAAGCAAGTATGTGCGGGGCCGCTACGGTTGTTGAGCTTGTCGAACTGAGCCTGCCGAACCGTGGTCGGTGAGCACCGCCGAACCGAGCTTGCCGAA
>JALVEF010000371.1 GCA_027031185.1 Saprospiraceae bacterium | reverse complement strand
GGTGCAAAAAGGCCATTTTAGCGCAAAAACAGCGGGTACCTAAACAGTTACAAAAAAAAACCACCATCCCGGGTCGCGGGATGGTGGCCTTATTCCCGGCACATAGGCCGGTCAACCGATACGGCTGCGCCCGATGCTATCATAATAGATACCCAGCGACCGCATCTTATCTAATGTGTAAAGGTTGCGGCCATCGAAGATGGCTTTGCCGTCCAAGGCTGCTTTCAGGCGGTCAAAGTTCGGATTGCGGAAGACACTCCATTCCGTGACAATGGCCAGCGCATCAATATCATCCAGAACTTCATACATGTCTTTGGCAAATTGGATTTGATCACCAAAGACCTTTTTGACATTGTCCATGGCTTCCGGATCATACGCAATGACCGAGGCCCCCTCGGACAACAAGTCTTTAATCAGCTCCAGCGCCGGTGCCTCACGAATATCATCCGTGTTGGGTTTGAAGGCCAGCCCCCAGATGCCGATCTTTTTCCCCTTCAAATCACCCAAAAAGTAGCGCTTAATCTTTTGCGTAAGCACCCGCTTTTGACGGGCATTGACTTCCATGACGGATTTCAAGATCTTGAAGTCATAGTCGTACTCCTCGGCAGTAATCGCCAGCGCCTGCACATCCTTCGGAAAGCAACTTCCGCCATATCCGACTCCCGGAAACAAAAAGCGCTTGCCGATCCGGCTGTCCGAGCCCATACCGATCCGGACGTTGTCCACATCCGCGCCCACACGCTCGCACAAGTTGGCGATTTCGTTCATATAGGAGATACGGGTTGCCAGGTACGAGTTGGCCGCATACTTGGTCATCTCGGCGGAGCGCTCATCCATGAAATAAATCGGATTGCCCTGCCGGACAAACGGCTCATACAACTGCGCCATAATCTTGCGAGCGCGCTCCGACTTGGTACCAATCACCACACGATCCGGCTTGAGAAAATCCTCCACAGCCACGCCCTCACGCAAAAACTCCGGATTGGACACGACGTCAAACAAATCCGGATCCAGGCGCTTGGCCAGGATGGCGTGCACCTTCTCGGCTGTCCCCACAGGCACCGTGCTTTTATCCACGATGACCTTGTAATCTGTGATAATCTTGGACAAGTCCTCCGCCACACCCAGTACATACTTCAGGTCGGCAGCACCACCCTCCCCGGGCGGTGTCGGCAAGGCCAGAAAAATAACTTGCGCATCCTTGATACCCTCCGCCAAATCGGTGGTAAATTTCAGACGCCCCTGGCGCGTGTTGCGATGAAACAACACATCCAAACCCGGCTCGTAAATCGGCACCTCGCCCGCCTGCATGCGCTTGACCTTATCGGCGTCAATATCCACACAAGTGACGTTGTTGCCTGTCTCTGCAAAACATGTCCCGGACACCAAACCCACATATCCGGTACCTACTACGGCAATGTTCATGTCTGGTAATTTATGCTGCATTTGGAAAAAACAGGTGCAAACATACAGGCTTTCAGCAGCAGATGCACACCACGTAAGCTTACACCAAAACATTTTTATTTGTGACATGCAAAATCCCCGCCAAATCAGGTCTTTGCCTGTGTGGCCGGCAACGAGACGGTAGCTTTATTGTCGCCCCCTAAAAGGGAGAGTCGCCTGCTCACAAATAAGCCCCCGGACAATGCACGTCACCAAAGTAAAGTATGCTAAGCGTAGTCTCCGTTTCTCAGGCGATCAGGTGGTCTATATCACCGGCCAAATCATCTTCCGCATCAGCCTCTACCCCCACGATACCGTCAAACGCCGAATAGATAGCCAGGGGATAAAACATCCCGGTAAACAACAAACCAATCAATAGCAAAAACGCACCCAAGCTCGATATCAAGGCGGACACCAGTAAAAAGGCAAAAAACGAGAAAAACTTCTTGGTAATCAACTTCCGACTCGCCTCCATAGCCTCCCACGCACCCAAATCCTTGAACAACACAAATGGCAATGAAAAGGAATACGCAATACCGAAATACATAGGAATTAGCGATAATAGAAAACTAACCGGGCCGGCCGAAGGCGGTTGTAAATCAGAAATGGACGTAGGATCCATTTGCAAAGCGCGGAAAAATTCAAAATACTTCGGCCCTATTACTATCATGTAGGGAATGTTGGCCAACCAATAAACTACCAACATCAACAGCCATACCGGCAACACCTTCCCCAGCACATTAAAGCCGGAAAAGCCGGTACCCACACGCGTCTGCCCTGTCTCATCAGACTCCCGCGCCATCAAGAAAGCCCCCGCATACAGCGCAGGCATAAGTACAAAATACAGAGCCAAAAGCCCCAAAACAGGTATGAATATGGAAAAAACCGCTATAAGACCAGAAAACAACACAAACAGCGCAAAGCTCAGCATATTTTTCGTCAGCAGATTCGCCGCCTTGCTGATATAATCCCCAAAAGCAAAGTCGTATCCGTCCCGTACCAGATTTTGGACTTTCTCGATTACCTGCATTCGATTTTCCATAGAGTGGTTTTCGCTTTGTTCGTGCGTCAAGATACAAATAATTTTCTCATCATATATACTATAGCCCTAACGCTGTAAATGCTACGACACGGACTCCGGAATAGGGTTGAGTTTCGACCCGGCTTCCCGCAGACGCCGGACCGTGACATATTGCGTCAGAACCTCCATCGTCTCAAAGACGCCCGGCCCTTTCAGGCTACCGGTCAGCGCCAGGCGCACCAAGGGGAAAACGGCGCCGGGGCCCAACTCACGCTGCTCCATCCAAGCCTTCACCGCGGGCTCAATATAGCGGGCCAGAAAGCGATCCACACCTTCCAGCACATCGGCCAATTCGTCCAGTAGCGCCTGCTTCTCCGGCTTCCAACGTTTCTTTACCGCCTTGCGGTCGTATGTCTTTACCTCCTCGAAAAAGTAGTACCCGTCCTCCAAAATATCTTTGACAAAATCCACCCGCGGCTGCATCAAGACCGCCACTTGTTTTAGATAGTCCCCGGAAACATCATAATTTTTTGCAGCCGCAAGCGGCTCCAACTCGCGGGCCAGCTCTTCCGGCGTCTTGCGCAACAGATACTGCTTATTGAACCATTTGGCCTTCTCATAGTCGAAGATGGCGCCTGACTTCTGAACCCGGCGCAAGCTAAACGCCTCCACCAAGTCGCTCAAATCAAACACCTCCCTGTCATCTTCGGGATGCCAGCCCAGCAGGGCCAGAAAGTTAATGACCGCCTCGGGATAAAAGCCATATTCCCGAAAGCCTTTGAAGGACTCCTCCGGTGACGCTCCATCCCAAGACAGCGGAAACACCGGCATATCAAACTTGACACCATCCCGTTTGCTGAGCTTACCCTTGCCGTTGGGTTTCAGGATGAGCGGAAGATGCGCAAACACTGGCATCGTTGCCTCCCAGCCGAAGGCCCGGTACAGAAGCACATGGTGGGCTGTACTGGGAAGCCACTCCTCCCCGCGGATGACGTGGCTGATCTGCATCAGGTGGTCATCCACCACATTGGCCAGGTGATACGTCGGAAGACCGTCGGCCTTGATCAGAACTTTATCGTCCAGCAGGTCCGTGACAAAACGCACCTCGTCCCGTATCAGGTCCCGAAAGACAATCTCCTCTCCCGGATCCACTTTCAACCGTATCACATACGGCTTGCCACTCTGGAGCCAGGCATCCGTATCCGCCGGAGAAAAACTAAGGCTGTTTTTCATTTGCAGGCGCACCGCAGAAGTATAACTGGTCGAAGCGGCCTTCGCCTGTTGCAGTTTGGCGCGCATGGCATCCAACTCATCCGGTGTATCAAAAGCATAGTACGCCTTGCCGCTTTGGACCAGCTGCTCCGCGTATTTACGATAGAGCGCCGAGCGCTCCGACTGACGATATGGGCCGAAATCCCCACCCACATTTGGCCCCTCATCATAAGATAGCCCCAGCCACTCCAGCGTGCGCAAGATGTAGGACTCGGCGCCCGGCACGTAGCGCTTTTGGTCGGTGTCCTCGATGCGCAACAAGAACTTACCGCCGTGCTTGCGGGCAAACAGATAGTTGTACAGGGCCGTCCGCACGCCCCCAATGTGCAGGGGGCCTGTCGGGCTGGGAGCAAATCGAACGCGTACCGGTTGAGTCATGACAATGTGGTTTGGGTGCTTCACACACACGGGAATTGTGCAGCGCAAAAGTAATCAAAGCACCGCACTTCGGGACCTTGCCCACACACGCAAAGCAGAAGGAAAGTTTGCGCCCTGGGGGGCGCGAGGTGGCAGCGGTTCCGGTTGACAGTCAAAATTTAAGATGCTTGACGGTAAGCGACTTGTTGATGAGTTGGCGCAGCGAGTCAATACCTATTTCAAGGTGTTCGGCGACGTAATTTTTGGTGACACTCTTGTCGCTTTTTTCCGTCTTTACGCCTTCGGGCACCATCGGCATGTCCGATACCAGCAAGAGAGCACCGGCAGGTATCTTGTTTTTGAACGCCGCCACAAAGATGGTGGCCGTCTCCATGTCTATAGCCATCGCGCGAAGCGATTTCAGATACTGCTTGAAGTCCTCGCGATGTTCCCACACCCGTTTGTTGGTCGTATAGACCGTGCCCGTCCAATAGTCGCGGCCCTTGTCACGGATGGTGGTGGAGATCGCCTTTTGTAGCGCAAACGCCGGCAGAGCGGGCACCTCGGGTGGCAAGTAGTCATTGGACGTGCCCTCGCCGCGGATAGCAGCGATGGGCAGGATGTAGTCGCCCACTTTGTTTTTTTTCGTTTTGAGTCCGCCGCACTTGCCCAAAAAAATCAAAGCCTTTGGCTTGACCGCCGTCAGCAAGTCTATGATGGTACCCGCATTGGGGCTACCCATACCGAAATTGATGATCGTGATGTTTTCTGCCGTCGCACTCATCATCGCGCGATTGCGCCCCTTGATCTTCACCCCGTACAGACGCGCAAATCGCTCCACATAATCGCTAAAATTGACCAGAATAATATACTCACCGAACTCATCCAACGACGTGCCGGTATAGCGCGGCAGCCAATTGGACACGATTTCTTTTTTCGTTTTCATTGTCCTCCATTACCTCACGCGCTTTGCGCGTAAACTTCACATTTTCAAGTAGGAAAACGAAAAAAGGCGTAAAGAGTTTTGCGGACGGACAACCCGAAAACATCTTAGCCGTCTCCGGTTTTTCGATCGCGGAGCAAGTCATCCAGTTTGTCATCGAGTACTTCCGCTACCGCCTTGACAGAGTCCAAGATGTCCTCGACCACGTTTTCAATTTTGTCGGCGACCACTTCTCCTATTTCCGCAGCCTTTTGGACCAGTTCTTTGGAAGACGCATCGGAGGCGGGCGGCTCCGATGGCTTGTCTGTTTTTTGTTTGGCCTCGGCCAGCTCCTTCGCCGCTTTTTCAAGCTTCAGGCGTTCTTCTTCGGTGAGATTTTTCTCCTTGATTTCAGAGGAGATCTTTTCCTTGATCACCTCTTGCGCTCTGGCCAACTCCTCCCGCCGGCGCTTTTCTTCTTCCATCCGCTCCTTTCGCGCTTTGGCGGCAGCCAGTTTGGCTTTTACCTCCTCACGCGTCTTGTACATGTCCTCCAGCTTCTTGCGCTTGGACTGGATGCGCTCCTGGATCATCATGATCTTGGCCTGGCGCAACTGGGCAGCCAGCTGCCCGTCCGATGAGTCCGACCGCTCCTGCTGAAACGCCAACTCTTTTTCATCGCGGGCGATGGAATTTTCCATCTTCTCGATGGCCTTGAGTAAGCCGCTCATCCGCCGCTCCAACCGGGCGACCGGATCATGGGGCGAACCTTCGGTGCTGCCGTAGCGCTTTTGTTTTATTTCCTGGAAGAGTTTGTCAAAGTAGGCTTTCAGTTCGGCGCGGTGCTTGCGGATAAGCTCCTTGTTCCAAAACGTGCTCTGCAATTCCCGAAGCTCATCGAACAGTGGCTTGAGCCGCGCATCATTATTGATTTTTTGCTCGATATCCTCCAGCGCCTTCGTCAATTCTTCTTTATAGACGGCGGAGCGCTCGCGGAGCTGCTCGTCAAATTGCTTGCGCAAGGTCTTGAGCTTGGTAAAAAGAGAGTTGGTCACCTCTTTGAGCGGCTTGGTATGCTGCCATTGGAGTGTCTTTTCTCTCACTTGAGTCTGCACCTTGTCCCAGAAGGTCTTGAGCGCATCCCAATAGTCTTTGCTATAACTATCCAGGCTTTCAATCTTCTCCCGGAGCTCGTCCAATTCTTTCTGAAATTCCTGGCTCAGCTTATGGGACAACATCTTGAAATGCCACTCTGTCTGAGCGCGTTTGACGAGTTCGGCATTGTCATCATTGAGCGTAAAAGAAGCAGGTAAAATGGGATCGCTCATCGTAAGCGGGCGCTCCATCTCCGAATATCCTTCCGGAAAATCCACCTCTTCCCCCTTGCGCCACTTGTCCATCAGTTCTTTCTCAAAACTCTCGGTAGCCACCGCTTCGGGGAATACATAGATCTTTACCTGCTCTTCGCCTTCTTGCAATTGCAAGGCAAGGAGTACCTTCTCGCCCTGGTCACGCTCCGCATCAATCACCAGTCTGTCTTTCATGTTTCCGTATTTTGTAGGCGATACCGCACGGCACAATTAGAGGCCAACACACGTGCTGCCGTCAAATATACGGGGAAAAAACTTGGCCCGCAAGCAGAATCGCCCGACGTACCATCATTTTATACGCAAGGCCTGCAAAATGCGACCGGGTACTCACTTGCGCCCGGAAGCGTGCAAAGCCGCACTCAAGTCCCCAAATATCCCTGCTTTAGCAGGTATTCAGCGATCTGCACCGCGTTGGTGGCGGCACCCTTGCGCAGATTGTCGGACACGATCCAGAGATTGAGCGCGCGCGGATGCGACAGATCCCGCCGGATGCGACCGACAAACACATCGTCCTTGTCATGGGCCGTCAGCGGCATCGGATATTCATTGCAAGCAGGCGCATCCACCACCGTAATACCGGGTGCGGAGCGCAACAATTCATAGACTTGGTCCAATTCGTACTCGCGCTCAAACTCCACATTGACCGATTCACTGTGCCCGCCCAGTACCGGCACGCGCACCGCCGTAGCGGAGATGCGGATATCCGGCGCGTCGAGTATCTTGCGCGTCTCGTTGACCAGTTTCATCTCCTCCCTGGTATAGGCATTGTCCAGAAAGACGTCGCAATGGGGCAGGCAGTTGGCAAAGATGGGATGCGGGTATGCCATCTGATCCGGTGGCAACGCCTGACCGCTTTTCTCGGCTTCATACTGCCGGACTGCTTTGACACCGGTGCCGGTGATAGATTGATAGGTGGAAATAATCAGGCGTCGAATCCGGTAAATACGATGTAAAGGTGCCAGCGCGGCCACCATCTGAATAGTGGAGCAATTGGGATTGGCGATTATTTTGTCTGCCGGCGTGAGCCGGTCCGCATTGATCTCCGGCACGATGAGTTTGTGATCCGGACTCATCCGCCAGGCCGATGAATTGTCCACCACCGTCGTGCCTGCCTCCGCAAAGCGCGGCGCCCATGCCCGCGACACAGCCGCTCCGGCAGAAAAAAGCGCCAGGTCGGGTGCCTGCCGCACCGCTTCCTCCAAGCCGACCACTTTGACCTCACGGCCTTCAAATAACAAGCTCTTGCCCACCGAGCGTGCCGATGCAACGGCTATCAACTCCGTCACGGGAAAGCAACGCTCCGCCAGCACCTTCAACATGATATTACCCACCAGACCGGTGGCTCCTACTACGGCTACTCTCATCTCGGTTTTCAGTTCTTGCCACGAAAGTAGCAAAAACCGCCCCAAAGTCACCGCCGGCCCGGCACAAAAAAACGCCGCCCGACGGGCGACGCTTCCAAGTTCAACGTAATTCTTCTGTATGCGCTCAAAATGACGAGGCGCCCGGATTGGCATCGTTGTAGCGCTTGGTCACCTCCTGCCAGTTGATGACATTGAAAAAGGCACTGATATAGTCGCCGCGGCGATTCTGATACTTCAGGTAGTAGGCGTGCTCCCATACATCCATACCGAGAATGGGCGTACCTTTCGGGCAGGCCGACAAGTCCATCAGCGGATTGTCCTGATTGGGTGTGGAGCAGATAAAGAGCTTGTCATCGGGGTCCACGCACAGCCAGGCCCATCCGGAGCCGAAGCGGGTAGCACCCGCCTTGGAGAACTCCGCTTTGAAATTTTCAAAGGAGCCGAAGTCACGGTCAATGGCCTTTTTAATATTCATCCGGTCAGACGGCTCGCCACCGCCGTCAGGCGACATAATAGACCAATACAAGTTATGGTTATAGTAGCCACCTCCGTTATTGCGTACAGCCGTGGGGTACCGGGAGACATTGGCCAGAATTTCTTCGATGGACTTACCCTCCAAATCGGTGCCCTCGATAGCGGCGTTCAATTTGTTGGTATAACCCTGATGGTGTTTGGTGTAGTGAATCTCCATCGTGCGCGCATCAATATGCGGCTCCAGCGCATTGTAGTCATAGGGCAAATCGGGAAGTTTGAAAGCCATATTATGTCCGTTTTTGGTTGGTGAAAAAAGCTCGCCAAGTGCGAAACCGCCTTTTGAACAATACAAACTCCCAAAGGTTGAGCACAGGATGCTATATCTCAAGGCCCAGTTCCATCCCCTCCCGAATGGCCCGTTGGGCGTCCAGTTCGGTAGCCCGCTTGGCACCCCCGATCAAGTGCACGTGAGAAGAGAAAGATTTTTTGGCTGCCGCCAAAATAGAATTTTCGGGTTCCTGGCCGGCGCAGATGACCACATGGTCCACTTGCAGTAGTCTGGCTTCGCCGTCAATGCGGATGTGCAAGCCTTCGTCATCAATTTTATCGTAGGTCACGCCCGTCAGCATCCGGACGTCTTTGAGTTTCAGCAAGCGACGGTGTATCCACCCGGTGGTCTTACCGAGCCGCCCCCCCGGTTTGGTCTTGCTGCGTTGAAGCATATAGACCTGACGCGGCGATGGCAGGGGATCCGGCGCGACCAACGCCCCTCTATGCGC
>JALVEF010000370.1 GCA_027031185.1 Saprospiraceae bacterium | reverse complement strand
CATTTTAGCGCAAAAACAAGGGGTGCTCAAACAGTTACATGGCAAAAACAGGGGCAAAAAGGGCATTTTAGCACAAAAACAGCGGGTACCTAAACAGTTACAAATTAGGTACCTTTATAGAGCGCTGATATAACGGATGCTCCGCAGCGCGGATCCATGTGGATCTTTTCATTTTCCGCTCACCCCATCATCCATCCAACACATCATTACGTCGCACACGCGCCTGCACGCGCCGGATGGCAGCCAGGAAGCGATTCAATTCCTTGCGCACTTCAGGGGCCAGGACGATCAGGCCGATCATATTCGGAAATATCATCGCAAAGATCATGGCGTCCGAGAATCCCACGACAGCGCCCAGGCTTGCCGAAGAACCAATGACCACAAAAGCCAGAAACAAGACCTTGTAAACGGTATCTGCCATCTTGCCCCGGCCAAAGAGTACCTTCCAGCCCTGCAGGCCGTAGTACGACCAGGAGAGCATCGTCGAAAAGGCAAAGAGAATGACAGCGATCGTCAACAGATAAGAGAAGCCCGGAATCGCCGCATCAAAGGCCATGGACGTCAGGTCCACGCCCTCCACCGCCTTGCCACCGATAAGCACCTTGCCGCCCGCGGCCACATCCGTGCTGTACGCAAAATGCCCGTCTATATTATAGACAATGATAACCAATGCCGTAATGGTGCAGATCACCACCGTATCCACAAACGGGCCGATCATGGCGACCAGGCCTTCGCTGACCGGATACTTGGTCTTGACCGCCGAATGCGCGATGGCAGCCGAACCGACACCAGCCTCATTGGAAAAGGCCGCCCGCCGGAAGCCCTGTATCACCACACCGGCAATGCCGCCCATGATGCCCCGCCCGGTAAAGGCGCCGTCCAGTATCTGAGCCACAGCCGTGGGCAACACCTTGACGTTCATCAGCAATATGATCAGCCCGGCGCCGACATACATCACCGCCATAAACGGCACTATCTTCTCGGCTACACTGCCGATGCGCTTGATCCCGCCAATGATCACGATACCGACCAAAAAGGCCATGAGCAACCCAAACAGGAAGCCCGCATAACCGGCATCAAAGCCTGTCAGCGTCATAAACTGCGCGGCCGCCTGATTGGCCTGAAACATATTGCCGCCTCCAAACGAACCGCCCACCACCATGATGGCATAGAAGATGGCAAAGGCCTTACCCAGCCAGCCCACACCTCGCTCGGCAAAGCCCTTGGCCAGATAGTACATCGGGCCGCCATGTACCGTGCCGTCCGGCTCTATCTCACGGTATTTGACACCCAGCGTGCACTCCACAAACTTGGACGACATCCCGATGAAGCCGGCCAGTATCATCCAAAACGTCGCTCCGGGACCACCCAGCGCAATGGCAATGGCTACTCCGGCGATATTGCCCAGACCCACCGTGGCCGACAGTGCGGCCGTCAACGCCTGGAAGTGCGACACCTCGCCATGGTGGCCCTCCACCCGCTCCGTGTCCGGAATATCACCTTCCTCCGTATGCCACACCCAGTCCCCAGTCACCGGATCCCGGACGTGCTCGTCTATGTTGTCATACTTCCCACGGATAATATCTATGGATAAGCCCAGCTTCCGGATATTGATGAAGCCGAAGCGCAACGTAAAATACAGCGCACCGAGAATGAGCACAATCAGCACAATGGGCACATCCTGCCCAAAAAGCTTTACCGCGTAAAATACAACGCCTTCTATCTTATCCGTCACCGGCTTGACCGCCTCATTGATGCGTGCATCCAGGCCTTCGCTCTCTTGCGCCAACAGCCGGCCCAGCGCCGCCAGCCACAACAATAGCACCGTAGTAATTCTCCTCGCCATAGGACTGTACGTTTTAGTCTCTCAAAACAGGCGCGGAATATAGACAGAAATACCAAAACAGAAAAATCACTTAAACTAAAAACGTAACTGTTAAGGTACCCGCTGGTTTTGGTTTTGCCCTTAAATGCCCGTGCCTCCCCGGTTATACTCGTTACGAACAGGTTTGGGACTTGGGAATGTCGAACACCGATTAACGAATGGAGATTTTTGAAGTGGGCGGTTCGACTAGCTCAGGGATTCCTTCTTAAATCTCAAATCGGTGTTCCTTGTTCGATATTCAATCGTCCCAAAACAAATCGCTTTGAGCATACAAACAAAGACAGGAGGAAAACCGGGGTCTTCCTCCTGTCTTACTCGCACTGAAACGATGCTTCTTACTTGTGGCTCCCTTTGAAAGCCTGGTACATGGCGGTAAACTTACTTTGAATATCCGAGAAGGCACCATCACTCTCACCCACCTTAGCCGTCAGTTCCGAGATGGTCTTTTG
>JALVEF010000369.1 GCA_027031185.1 Saprospiraceae bacterium | reverse complement strand
TATAATCACTCCCGGAAACATGACCGGAATGCGAAACTCAAACGTCGCAGGCCAAAAAAAAATTACACCGGCGACCAAATTCACCTGAAAAAATCAAAGCAATCTCCGGTATAACTACGGCTATGTCGCTTTTTGGCCCGTGCACTTTGGTCAAAATTCAGAATAATAGCCACCTCGTGGCTCCCCGCCGAAGCGTTGGTCAATTCCGAAATGGTAAAGTCATAACTATACCCCACTTTCAGAATGCCCTCCGAAAAACCCGCCATCAGCTTGGCGGCATCGGCTCCGGTCGGCGTATTCCTGATTCCCAAACCTGCAAAAAATCTGCCAAAACCCAAAAGCATATCCACATCCCACTGCACAAAATCCGTCTGCTTGTGCCAACTCAAATAGGGCTGGAAATAGCTCCGGCCACTGTGCCCCGTCTGCCTGTCCAGATCAAACCGCATACTCAGCTGGACCGAATGACGGATAGGCAGCCCCCCGTACAAATGGGCGCCCTGGTCCAACAGCCGGTTATCAGGCCGGTTGATATGAGCCATAGAATAACCCGCAAAAAAACGATCATTGTAAAACAATAAACCCGATCCCACATCCAGATAGGTGATACCCGGACGCCCCGGCCACTCCGATGGCATACCCGAATGATTCCCCTCCTCATCCAGATCATCCGGAAAGAGCAGGCGCCCCCAGGCCAGGTGGTTGGTGACACCACCCACATACGTCCCCAGCTTTAGATACCAGCCCGGCAGCGGCTCCAAACGATAGGCATAAAATGCCCTGTACGCCGTAGTCACAAACAGGCCGCGCCCGGCATTGTCCGCCTGCAATTCAAGACCAAAAGCACTGTGCATCCGGTCCACATACTGCGAATAATCCAGACTGTAGGTGACATACGCCCGGTTAAACCCGGGCCACTGATTGCGGTAGCTCAAATGTATCAACGGCATTTCCGTAATCCCGGCAAAACCCGGATTCACGCCCATTGCTGACGCGTAGGGCTGACTCATCACCGGATCTTGCGCCCTCAGGCCACATACCGCCATCATCCACACTACCACAAAAAATGCCTGCTTGACCACACGCTTGTGTTTGCCTCGCAAGTTAAGCCATATCAGCCGGATGAGCAAGTCAATGCACTTTTATACTCGTCTCGAACAGGTTTGGCACTTGGGAATGTCGAACAAGGATTAACGAATGGTAACTGTTTAGGTACTCAATAAATAATCAGCCGTTTCACCACACGCCGCCCCGTCTCAAACTCAATCACCAAATAATAAGTACCTGCCGCACGCGTCTCAAAAAAGTCGAAGGAGTTTGCCCGCCTCCGGCGGGCGAGGATACGGCCGGAGGCATCGCAGAGCACCACACTCCGTATAGCATCACGGGCGGAACAAGCCAAGTGAAAAACTCCGGACGTCGGATTGGGGCACACATGGACCCCCCCGGACAATTCTGCCTGTCCGGTGGCCGTGACCATCGGTACCGTCACCGTGGAATCCACCGTACAGCCGTGCCCATCCGTGAGCACAAAATGATAGGCGCCGGCTGCCAGTTGGGTCAGTGCAAAAGACATCTGCCCCTGGTCCCACTGTATGAAAAACGGCGATGTACCGGCCGGCGTCACCGCAATAGAACCGGTGGCCTGGCCATTGACGGCCGGCGAAATTTGCACGCTAACATCAGGCAAGGCCCATACCGAGACCGTAATGGTATCCGCAGCACTTTGGCCGGATGCGGACGTGACCGTGACGGAATAATCCTGGGTATTTTGCGGCACAATGGTCCGGTCGGCAGCTGTGCTACCGTCATCCCACAAGTAAGTACAACCGGCACAGTTGACTACGGCAGGGTTCAAATGGACCGGCATACCGGCACACACACTCACATCGGGGCCCAGATATACTTCCAATGCCTGCACGGCATTATCGAAGGTGGTCATCCAAATGTCCTTCTGACCCTGACTGACAATGCCGGCGTGATCATCCGTCTGGCCGATCACACCTATCCGCGTACCCGTCCCCGACGGGGATATGCTTATGGCCGACGCATTGCCATCACCGGCCGGGACTACTTCCCAAAGCACGCCCCCGGATGGATCGAGACGGAGTATCCAGGCATTTCGGTAGGCCGAATACGGCTGCACCGACGGCGTATCCCCCTCGGCATATCCGGCCACCAAAAATCCGCCAGCCGGCCCCATGGCACGAATGGAGAGCCCCTCATCATTGTGCCCTTTGTCATAGGTCTTTTCCCAGACCGTATTTCCGTTTTCATCCAACTTACACACGTACAGATCCCTGTCAAAGCGCCTGGACACATCCTGAGTGGCCGG
>JALVEF010000368.1 GCA_027031185.1 Saprospiraceae bacterium | reverse complement strand
AGTTTTTAGGTAAGCCAAATAGCTGGCGGAGCCGTCCACTCAAGCAATTTGCTCCTGAATTAGACAAACATTTGCAAGTCTGGCTGGATAATATCTGCCCTAAAGTAATTACCTGCGACATAAAACATCAAGGCACAATGGAACTGCGTACACGCTTTACCCAATTAGGCACGCAGACGAAAGGCACTACGCTGATACACCTTGAGGATACCAGCGAGCAGCGTGAGCGTGTGCAGGAAGTGAAGCTAGCATCGCTTGGTAAATTGACCGCAAATATTGCTCACGAGATTCGTAACCCACTGGGAGCGATTAGCCATTCAGCACAATTATTATCGGAATCGCCTAATCTGGATACGGTTGATATGCGGATGGTGCAAATTATTCAAAGCAATTCTAAACGCATGAATTTGACCATTGAGAGTGTGCTGAATTTATCCCGTAAAAAGAAGCCTCATCGTGAAAGTATCCGACTTAAAGCATGGCTTAATGAATTTCTTGATGATTTTATTACACAAACATCGCTGAAAAAGGAGCAAATAAGCCTCTTGATATTCCCTGCAAATTGCACTGTGATGTTTGACCCTGCACATCTGCATCAAATTATGTGGAATTTATGCCGAAATATTATTAAACACGCCAGCGATGATCCAAGCAGCTTGCAAATCGAAATTCAAGGCGGTATTCCCAATCACTCGCGTGACATTATGTTGAATATTTTTGATAACGGGAAGGGGATTTCCAAAGAGACCCAAGCTCACTTATTTGAGCCATTTTATACCACCAGTGAATCAGGTACAGGATTAGGTTTATTTATGTCTAAAGAATTAGCAATGACCAATGGCGGCAACCTAGAATATATCGAAACTGCTCACCGTGGAAGCTGTTTTCGACTGACATTTTCAAAAAGTAAAAATCGTTAATATTATATTAAATACAGTAAGTTATTATGGAAACATAAGATAGATTATAGCTTTATTTTAAGATTATAGATGCACAGCTAAATCTAGCTGCTATACTACTAGAAAATTAATAAAAATTATTTATGGCAAAGCAATGAATCAACAACTCGTACTTATTATTGACGATGAACCTGATATTCGTGAACTATTAGAAATCACGTTACTCCGCATGGGCTTGGATACTATATCAGCAGCTAATGTAAAAGATGCCATTGTCAGCATCCAAAAATACAAGCCTGATCTTTGCTTGACTGATATGCGATTGCCTGATGGCAGTGGCATTGATATTGTCTATTATATACAGCGAAAATTTCCGCAAATTCCTGTAGCAGTTATCACAGCACACGGTAGCATGGAAACAGCGGTTGAAGCATTAAAAGCAGGGGCTTATGACTTTGTTTCAAAGCCTGTTGATTTGCACAAACTACGCGACCTTGTAGAAAATTCATTAAAACTATCCAACACACCGCCAGCAAATAGTAAAAACAATAAAGAAAAAACGGATAGCACCATTATCGGCGAATCGCCCGCTATTCAGAAGTTAAAGAACACCATTGCTAAACTCGCTCGCAGCCAAGCACCGGTTTATATTCAAGGTGAATCAGGCAGTGGCAAAGAGCTAGTTGCTAAGCAAATTCACCAACTCAGTGCAAGAAGCGATGCAAAATTCGTGCCTGTCAACTGCGGAGCAATCCCTGAAAACTTAATGGAAAGCGAGTTTTTTGGTCATAAAAAGGGCAGTTTTACAGGAGCTACCAGCGACAAAGTTGGCTTATTCCAAGCTGCCGATCATGGTACTTTATTCCTCGATGAAGTCGCAGACCTGCCCTTAGATATGCAGGTTAAATTACTGCGTGCCATTCAAGAAAAGGCAATTAAACCTGTTGGTGGTTTGGAAGAAATTCCTGTTGATATTCGCCTACTCTGTGCCACGCATAAAAACCTTGAACAAGAAGTTGCCAGCGGACGTTTTCGTCAAGATTTATACTATCGCCTTAATGTGATTAAGCTAGAAGTTCCACCACTACGCGATAGACAAGATGATTTATTGCTGCTTGCGGATTTCTTCCTAGAAAAAATTACCCAGCGTTGGAATCTACCCAAAATGAAACTATCGGCGGTTTCTAAATCATCACTACAACATTACTCATTCCCCGGCAATGTACGGGAATTAGAGAATATTTTGGAGCGTGCTGTTACCCTTTGTGAAAGCGACACCATTCAACCTGATGATTTACAATTACCAAAAGATTCACCCATGCCGCCAACACCAAGTTATACACCAGCAAATCACAATAAACATAGCTATTTAACAGAAACAAATAGCATACAAAATACACTCAAACCCAGCGATGCCGATGAACGAGACCGCATCATCCA
>JALVEF010000367.1 GCA_027031185.1 Saprospiraceae bacterium | reverse complement strand
AAACAATTACTTTGGAGGCAAGCCAATGAACTCTGTCGTTTTCCCCAACCAAAAGGCCGCATTATTGTTTTCGTGTAAATCATTACCACCATGCGGTATCTCAGCATAGTTGGCTTTCTCGGCGTCCTTGCCGTCGCGCTCGGTGCGATGGGCGCCCACAGCCTGGCCGGACGGATTGCACCCGACCAACTGACCGTCTATCGCACAGGCGTTTTTTACCACATGACCCACACCGTAGTCCTCCTGGCGCTCACGCTCTGGATGGAGCGTAGCCATAGTCCTAAGTTGCGCGCTGCCTTTTGGCTGATCCTTGCGGGCATCGTCTGCTTTTCCGGATCGCTATACCTGCTGAGCACCCGGGATTTGTTGGGCCTACGCCATTGGAAATGGCTCGGACCGGTCACCCCACTCGGCGGCATGCTCTTCATCGCCGGATGGTTTGTTTTGGCGTTATTCGGGATGTCACAGGGGACTCATACAAAAGCCAAAACATGAACAGAACACTTCTTCTCTCCGCAGTATTACTTTGGGCGGTAAGCTCCGGTATCGCTGCACAAACAAATGCCAAAAAGATGGAACAAGCGACCTTAGGCGCCGGCTGTTTTTGGTGCGTGGAGGCCATTTTCTCACAAATCAAAGGCGTGCAGTCCGTGGAAGCCGGTTACGCAGGTGGAAAAGTCAGGCACCCGACTTACCGCGAAGTTTGCTCCGGCCTGACCGGCCATGCCGAAGTCATACGCATCCACTTCGATCCACGAGTCGTCAGCTACGATGACATGTTGCGTGTCTTTTTTGGCACGCATGATCCCACTACCCTAAACCGCCAGGGTGCCGACGTCGGAACCCAATACCGGTCCGTCATCTTTTACCACGATGAGCGCCAGAAGCGCATAGCCGAAGCCGTCAAACAAGAAATCGAAAAGAAAGGCATCTATGATGACCCGATCGTCACGGCCATTGAGCCGCTGACCAACTACTACCCTGCCGAAAAATATCACCAGGACTACTTCGCCAACAATCCGGACCAGCCTTATTGCCGGGCAGTCATCAATCCCAAGCTGCGCAAATTCAGAGAGAAATTCCGCCATCTGCTCAAAGACTGACCGGCTGGTCACCGGCAAAAAAACGGACGGCGCGAGTTTTCGCGCCGTCCGTTTGCTTTTGTGAGGATAGGCAGATTTGAACTGCCGACCTCTTGCCTGTCAAGCAAGCGCTCTAAACCAACTGAGCTATACCCTCAAATTCGCTGCAAAGATAAGGGTATTTTCAAAAGTGCACAACTCAAATGGACTCTATTTCTTTAATAATGCCCGGCTTGACTGTCATTTGCTTGGACCAAATGAGATCCATCGCACCGTCTTTCTCCAGATACACTTTCACCTTGTACTTACCGGGGCGGGAATAGGTGTGCTCCACTTTGCCATTGCGACAACTCACCCGACTGCCATCACCAAAAGAAAACCAATACGTCCTCCGCTCATCAAAGTCCTCCATAGTAAAACGAATCGGCACATTGGTTTCATATTCGCCCAGTGCGCCCTTGACCTTTACCCAATCAGCAGCAAAATGTGGTACGGGGGATGGGGCGGAGTTAGAATCAATGGAGCTTTCCTTGTAGTCAGTGGGCACTACTGTTTGGGATCGTGCCCGAGTATCGGGCATAAAGAAAAAGTACAGCATAATGCCGACTCCAATAAGCAGGAACAAGTAAAACAGAGCCGTGTTTTGCAGATTTTCACGCTCCTCGCTACTTGCAGTAGCCAACATGCGGCGCGTTGAGGGCCTCCTTGTCATGTGCGGTTGATTTAAGCTGTTTCCAAAATAGCCGGATTAAAAGGGGAGCCGGCTTGGGTACCTCAAAAATCGAGCCACGTATAAGGCTTTTTCACCATCTCATTTGCAAAAAAGCCGGCCCGACAGATTTTCTGGGCGGATGCGGTTTCCGAGTGCAAAGATATAACTTTCCAGATAAAAAATCTCATTTTTTTTGAATATGTGACAGAAAAACACCTACAAAATTGATTTACAGTATTTTACATAAAAAAAATCATAACTGTTTAGGCGCTCCGGGTTTTAGCGCAAAAACAGCAAAAACCAAAACAGGTACAAATTCAGAAGCCCCTTTTCCCCTTTTGGTGCCCTCTTCCTTCGGGCACATAGGCTGTCATGAGTACCCGGACTCCATTCAGCGATTGAGGCTATCTTTGCAGCCAAGCAGCGCGTATGATTCCACTTTCCGAAAGAATGCGGCCACGCCATTTGGACGACTTTGTCGGCCAACAACATTTGGTGGGGCCCGGCTCCTTGTTGCGCAAAGCCATTGAGAGCGGCCGCATCCCCT
>JALVEF010000366.1 GCA_027031185.1 Saprospiraceae bacterium | reverse complement strand
TGAAGCAATAAGATTTTCGGGGCTTCAGCCCCCAATTCCCCCATTTTCGGGGCTGATGCCCCTTTTGGTTTTGATGCCGATCTATCCCCGAAGGGGATAAACATAGATTGCCGGCGGCGCAGCCGCCCCAAATCCTCATGCGCCGGAACGGCGCATAAACTCAATCACAATCCGCGAAAATCGAGCAACAGCACCTGTTCATCGAATTATGTGCCCCCATTCCCCGCCAAATAACTACCTTTCGGGTAAAAAAATATGCTACGTGTCCAACAGGTTACCAAGCGCTATTCCAATCACCTGGCCGTGGACCGGGTCTCTTTTGAGATGCCGGACAATGCCATTATGGGACTCCTGGGCCCGAACGGAGCCGGCAAGTCCACCCTGCTGAGAATGATCACGACGATCACAATGCCGGACTCAGGCCAAATCTTTTTTGACGGAGAGCCACTGGCCAGACACCACATCTCCGAAATCGGCTATATGCCCGAAGAGCGCGGCCTGTACAAAAAAATGAAGGTGGGCGAACATCTCATCTTCCTGGCCCGACTTAAGGGGCTTTCGCCCGCCGAAGCACGTAAAGCGGTCAGGGCCTGGATGGAAAAATTCGGTATCCTCGATTGGTGGAACAAGAAAATACAGGAGTTGTCCAAAGGCATGCAGCAGAAAATACAATTCATCGCCACCGTAGTGCACCGCCCGAAATTGTTGATTTTCGATGAGCCGTTTTCCGGATTGGATCCCATCAACACCAATCTGATCAAGGACGAGATACTCCAGCTACATCGCGAGGGGACCGGCGTCATCTTTTCGACGCATCGCATGGAGCAAGTGGAAGAGCTGTGCGACTATGTGGTCTTAATCAACGAAGGCCACAATATCCTGGAAGGACGGGTGCAAGACATCAAGGAAGCGCACAAAAAGCACATTTTTGAAATCAACTACACGGGCCAAATCGCATCCACTACTCTGCAGCGGTTGGACGTGGTGGAGCGACAGGAGGGGCGCCTCGTCGTACATCTACCGCACGACACCTCGGGCAATACCCTGCTCCGCACCATTGTAAACGAACCGATAGAGATCATTTCCTTTCGGGAGATCTATCCGTCGTTCAATGAAATTTTCATTGATCTGGTAGAAGAAAAAGTGGCATCATGAACTGGGACAAAGTAAAACTGATCATCGGCCGCGAATATTTGACACGTGTCAGAAACAAGACCTTTATCCTGGGTACCATTCTGACTCCCATTGGCATCGTATTGCTTAGTGTGATATCAGGCTTGATTATGAGTCATCAGGGCAATGAGAGCTATAAAATCGCGGTACGGGATGAGGCCGGAGCCTTGGAAGCATTTCTCAAAGATAGCAAACGATTTGATTTTGAATTTCCGTCCCTGCCCAAGGACAGCCTGATTGCCGGTGTCAAAACGGGCCGGTGGGACGGTCTGCTCGTCGTTCCCGCCCTGGACTCGCTCACTGCCACCGAGGTCCGGCTCAAGTATTATACAGACCGCCGGATGGGCCTGGATCTGAGCGAGGCACTCAAAGACAAAATCGCCGGTGCGTTTCGGCAATACAAACTGGCGGGCCTGCACCTGGACGAATCGGTCCTAAAACGCCTGAACACGTCCATAAGCATAGATCCGGAGCCGGTGGGCAAGCAACGTCGCAATTATTCGGAATGGACCGAGGGCGTCGCTGCCGCCATCGGCGGAGCCATGGGTTTCTTTATGTACATGGTGGTATTCATTTACGGGATGATGGTGATGCGGAGTGCGATGGAGGAAAAGACCAGCCGCATCGTGGAAGTCATCATGACAGGGGTCAAGCCGTTTGAGCTGATGCTGGGCAAATTGCTCGGTGTGGGCGCTGTCGGACTCACCCAATTGGCGATATGGATCGTGCTCATAATCGTCTTTTCGCTGGTGGGGAGCGTGGCCATGGGACACAGTATGACGGGACAGATAGATCCCGAAGTGATGCGGCAAATACAGACGTCGTCTGCTGTCCAAGCTAATGTGACGAAGATTATGCAGGAGCTGTCCAATATCAACTGGTGGCTGATATTGCCGATGTTTTTGTTTTATTTCCTGGGAGGTTTCTTTTTGTATGCCGCGCTGTTTATCGCCGTCGGCTCGGCGGTGGGAGACGACGTGGGTGAGAGCCAGTCATTGACCCTGCCCATCGTCTTGCCGGTCATTATCGCAATCTACATCATGTTTTCGGTATTGCGGGATCCCAATACAGATCTGGCCGTATGGGCATCTATTTTCCCGCTGTTTTCGCCGATCGTCATGCCGGCGCGCTTGCCCTATGATCCGCCCTCCTGGCAAATAGCGGCATCGGCACTGGCACTGATAGTGGGTGTGTGGTTTTTCGTGTGGCTGGCCGCGCGCATATATCGCGTGGGCATTCTGATGTACGGCAAGAAAGCCACCTACAAGGAATTGTTAAAGTGGCTGCGGCAGTCGTAGTGCCGGGGCGGGCTCACGGGTTGGCACGAGTGTCCTTGCAGTTGTTGGGTTCTTCGCGGCCACGAAAGCCGCGCATCAGGCCACGGCGACGGGGGCTGTGGTTGGCGATGGAGGCTTTGACAAATTCCAGGATGCGAGTCTTTTCCGGAGAGTCGGGCAATTCTTCTTCGACTCGCCGGATGCCGAATCTGAGATTGTTTTCCAATACAAACAGACAGCGATAGACGTCTTTGATGCGCTCGATTTGCTCGGTAGTGAAACCACGGCGGGACAGGCCGATGGAGTTGACACCGACATAAGAAAGCGGGTCGCGGTCGGCCTTTACGAAAGGGGGAACATCTTTGCGCACCTTGGCCACACCACCAATCATGGCATGCTCGCCGATCTTGACAAACTGATGGACGGCGGTCATCCCGCCCAGAATGGCGTATTCCATGATTTCGATATGGCCGGCCAGGGTCACATTATTGGCGAGGATGCAGTTGGGATGAATGACGCAGTCGTGAGCGACATGGACATAAGCCATGAGCAGGCAGTTGTCCATCACTTCGGTGCGCATCAGATCTTTGGTACCGCGGTTGATAGTGCAACATTCACGGATGGTGACGTTATTGCCGATGATGACGACCGATTTTTCGTTGTTGAACTTGAGATCCTGTGGAATGGCCCCGACGACGGCGCCGGGGAAGACCTTGCAATTGTCTCCCATGCGCGTACCATCCATAATGACGGCGTGCGGCCCAATCCAACAATTCTTGCCGATGACGACGTCGCCGCCGATATGTGCGAAGGCTTCCACGACAGTACCGTCGCCGATGACGGCATCGGGATGTACCATGCTCAGTTTATGTATCATTCGGTTCTCTTCTCTTAATTAAAGCCGTCATATCCGCTTCGGTCGTGATGGTATCACCCACATACACCGTGCCCCGCATGTGACATATACCGCGGCGAATAGGTTCGACCAATTCCATTTTAATAATCATGGTGTCGCCGGGCACCACAAAGTGCTTGAACTTGGCATCCCGGATTTTCAAGAAGAACGTGTCCCAGTTTTCCGGGTCTTCTTTGGTACTGAGGGCCAGCACGCCCCCGGTCTGCGCCATTGCCTCGATCTGCAGGACGCCGGGCATGATGGGATTGCCCGGGAAATGACCTTTGAAAAAGTACTGATCGTAAGTGATGTTTTTGATGCCGACCACCACGGTATCAGTGAGCGAGATAATCTTGTCCACCAGCAGGAAAGGATGCCTGTGGGGCAGGATGCGTTCGATCTGTGCCGTGGTAAACAAAGGCGGTGCTGCCGGGTCATAATCAGGCTTATTGCCCAGTTTTAGCTGTTCTTGGTAGTGGCGGGCCAGGCGCCTGACAAATTCGGTATTGACACGGTGGCCGGGCTTTTTGGCGACTATTTTGCCCTGGATGGGCACACCGAGCAGGCATAGGTCACCGATGACATCGAGCAGTTTGTGGCGGGCCGGTTCGTTTTTGAATTTGAGCTTGATCGTGTTGAGAATACCGGTATCACTGACTTCCAAGGCCGGGCGGCCGAGTTTGCGGGCCAGTGATTCGAGTTCGCTTTGAGAGACGGGCTGGTCCACGACAACGATGGCATTGTCCAGATCTCCCCCCTTGATCAAGCCCTGGTCGGCCAGGCTTTCGATTTCACGAAGAAAGACAAAGGTGCGACAAGGGGCTATCTCCTTGTTGAAATCATCCATATCATTCAGCTCGGCGAACTGCTGCTCCAGAAAGTCCGAGTCAAAGTCAATCATGGTGGTGAGCTCAAAACGGTCGGATGCCATGGCAATAAACTCCGCCCCTGTCTCTTCGTCCGTGTAGCTGATCAAGTCCTTGACGACAAAGTATTCGCGGGCCACTCCCTGGGGCTGCCGCCCCGCCTTGCGGATGAGCTCCACAAACGGCGATGCCGTACCATCCATGATGGGTACTTCAGGCCCGTCAATTTCGACCCGCACATTATCAATGTGGTTGCCGGCCAACGCGGCGAGCAAATGTTCCACCGTAATCACGCGGGCATCACCACGCTCGATGGTCGTGCTCCGGTTGGTATTGACCACATAGCGGACTTTGGCGGGCACTTCTGGGGCACCGGGCAAGTCCGTCCGCGCAAAGACCACACCGGTGCCGGCATCCGCAGGCTTTAGAGTGATAGTAGCGCGCGCTCCGGTATGCAGACCTATTCCAGTCAGGGAAACTGTTTCTTTTATCGTATGTTGCTCCATAGGTGATGGATAATATCTGCGACGGCGTCACACGGCCAAACCACGAGGACAAAGGTCACGACTCGTCGTATTAGGAACGCAAAGCTACAATAAAGTCGTAAGAAACCACCGTCGCGTTGGTTAAGCAGGCGGGTTTATGCCCAAAGCCAATGCCCGGCATGGCCAAAAAACCGTTGCATCTGGCCCATGTCGGCCAAACCTATCCGCTATCCTACTTGTAACGGTTTAGACACTCCTGTTTTCAGGGATAAAATAGGCATTTAAGCGCAAAAACAGAGGGGCCTAAACAGTTACTCCTATTCTTCCAGTTTGCGCACGCGCTCATCCAGTTGGGGCAAGCGCTTGAACAAAACAAAAGACCGCATAAAGTCCCGATACGGAATGGCGGGGTTTCCCCACCAGGCCGAATCGGCTTGGCGGATAGAACTCGCCACGGCGGACTTGCCCTGAATACGCACACCGTCGGCAATGTGAATGTGTCCGATGATGGCCACCTGACCACCCACCTGCATATTTTTGCCCAGTTTGGCACTACCTGCAATACCGGTTTGGGCGGCGATCACCGTGTGCTCACCTATCTCGACATTGTGTGCCACCTGGATGAGATTGTCCAGTTTGACGCCGCGGCGTATAATGGTCGGGGCCACCGTGCCGCGGTCAATGGTCGTATTGGCACCCACTTCGACATCATCTTCTATGACTACGGCCCCCAACTGGTGAATTTTTTTGTACGAGCCGTCCTCGAGCGGCGCAAAGCCAAAACCGTCGCTTCCAATCACCGCATTGGCATGAATGATGCACCGGTCGCCGATGCGACAGCCATGGTATATCTTCACACCGGGATACAGGATACAATCCTTGCCGATATGCACATCTTCGCCCACATACACCTGAGCACCGATCACGGTGCCTGACCCAATTTCCACTCCCTTCTCCACGACAGCAAAGGGCCCGATGCCCACATCATCGCCCAGGCGCGCCTGCGCGTCAATAGAAGCCTTAGGAGAGATATGAAGTGCCAGCCTACGACCGGAAGAGAAATGATCAAACAACTGAGCGACGGCGGCATACACATCCGGCACCCGGATCAACACCGGGCGCACCGGCTCTCGCGGGGTAAAGTCTTCGGCTACCAACACCGCAGAAGCTCCAGTGGTGTACAAGTGCGGCTCATACCTGGGATCTGACAAGAATGTGATCGTCCCGTCACCGGCATCATCAATAGGGGCAGGACCTGTAATGACCACATCCGGATCTCCCTCCACAGTGCCATGTATCAAAGAGGCAATCTCGCGCGCAGTAGTTTGCATGTGTTCCTTTTGTCTCCAACAATGACTCGCCAGCGATATTCAGGATATAGCGCATCCAGCCCCCGACCGGCGATATGCCGGGCACAAAGATACAAACGCAATACGGCATCAGGTATTTTGAACACAGCATATTCATACCAAACCGTAGTAGATGCGCCCGCATCTACTACGGCGCCTTACCAAGCCACGACGCGAAGTACCTGGCCCGTATCTACCAGACGCACGATAAAGCAGCCACGGTGCGGCAATTGAAACGAACGCACCCGCGTATGCGTGGCAAGCAGCCGCCCATCCATGGCCGAGACCTGTACATCGTGATGCCGGCTATCTGTGAATCGCACACGACCGCCGGGCGCCGGGTTGGGATATAGGGCGACGGGCGTCGCGCTATGCCAATAGGCACTGACAACATTTGAAGGCCGGACGTGGCCGTCCTTGTCCTTCTCCAACAAGCGGTAATAGTTAATACCCTGATTTGGCGCCGTATCCAGGAAGTGATACCTGCCTTCCCGGGGCGGGACATCCGACAGGTGCTGCCATTGGCCGTCTCCGGTACGACGCTGAATCGTAAAACCTGCAAAGTCGTAAACCGCGGACGTCTTCCAAGTGAGAAGATTGCCGTCCTTACGGACGGTCGCGTGCAGCGGTTCGCTATACGTGATAGGCAGCACGTGCATCCCGTGGCTCATTCCGTCGCCAAAACTGACCACCCACAGATCTTTGGAATCATAGGGATTGAAAAAAACACGCTCGGGGTGATGAAAGTGGTAGGCGGATACCAGTTCCCAGGTGGGCACAGCAGCACTCTTGTTGTGGCTGACCCAAAGACCCTGTTCTTCGGTCGTCAAGTAAATCGTCTCAGGGTCATTGGGATCAATGGTGACGGAACTGACGCGATGAAATTGGCCGTCCGCAGTCATCGGTGCCCAAGTCTGGCCCCGGTCAGTGGTACGATACAGGCCGCCCAGGTCATTGGCCGGCCCACCCCACCCGCTCCATACGCAAGCGTACCAGGTATTTTGGGACGGATCGGTCGGATCAACGACAAGGTCTTTGGTCCAGTAACTCATGTTGGGATGATTGCGGCGCTCCCAGGTCTGCCCCCCGTCCGTACTGACGAAGACGCCACTGCTGTCACTGAATACACTGCCCGAATCAGACTTGCGCGCCGACCAAGTAGTGACCAACGTCCCGTCATTGAGTACGTGAATATTGAAGACGCGCCCGTTGTTGGCGTGCGGATTATTCAACTTGGTCCAGGTGACATTGGCCGGATCGGAGATGTGGTCCGCCCGCCATATCCCGCCGACGGCGGGATCCGTGGACACCACGCCGGCATACAAGCGCTCGTCATTTCCCGGGGCGGTCGCCACCCAAATAACGGGATTGCCAAAGTCGCGCAAGGGCTGCCAGGTATGGCCTTTGTCGGTAGAGTATAAGACAAAACCAGCCTTAAAACCAGGCTGCAAAGAAGCATCCGTGATACGTGTGGTCTGGTAAATGTCGTGCACGGACGAATTGGCGCCATACCAGATGTCAGCCGTATTGTGTTTGACTATGCGATACATGGTATTCAAATCTTGCCCTGTATAGTCAAAACTCCAAGTCTGCCCGCCATCTATAGACCGGACACCGCGTATATCCGTGAAGCAACCAAACATCGTCTGCTGATCAAACCAATAGACCTGCCAGACGGACGTCTGCTCCATACCAACACTTTTGTAGTATTTATTCTTGGGTGTGGGACTGCCGGCGGGATTCTCATAGGCCGGGTCCAGGTAGGCTTGATGCCAGGTGGCGGCGCCGTCTGTGGTCTGGTGGATAAAACCAAAATCAGTGAAGATGGCCTGATCGGCATGGAGGGGATTGACCGCAAAGCCTTCGGTCAGCTCCGCCCACCAATAGGACAGGTCACCTTGGGCACCGGCATATCCGGTATAGATATTCTGATTGTTTTGTGTCAAAAAGACATGATGCCAGGTCTCGCCCCCATCTTCGGTCTTCATCACCATCGGAATACCGTTGGGCGTGCCGCCGGCTAAATAGCAAACGTCAATATTGTTGCGAGCCATACCGAGATACACGGCCCAGTCCTGATTGAGGTCAATACCGGACATCTTTTTGACCCAGGTGCCGCTCAGATTGTCCATCCGATACACACCGCGAATCAAAGCCCAGTAGTCTTCGCCCAGATTGCCGGCATAGACGCTGCCGGCTTCGCCGGTCAGGGCAAAAAAGCGGACCGTATTGCCATCCGTAGCACCGCCAAAACCCATAATGGATTCGGAAGAGGGGATGCCGGTAAAGCCGGCATGGGATATTGTCTGTCCTCCATCCGTACTGACCAGCACACCGTCATTGGTACCGAGGTAGATCGTATCACCCATAAAATACACACCGGACAGCAAGAGGCCGCCGGGATTGTTCGATGTGTACGCCTTGTGCTCCGTCTGCCCCCCATCGGTGGTCACCCAAATCTCATTGTAAGTGGTATAGACGACACGATTGGGATGGTCGTAGTCGGCAAAGAGAAAAAACCGCTCCTCCCAGGCTTGGGTGTCGCCGGCGAAATAGGTCCAAGTCTGCCCCCCATCGGTCGTCCGGGCAGGCCGGCGGGCATAGTTGATACGATCCCACTTCAAAATGTAGCGGATATTGGGATCAGAAGTAAAAGACACACGAGTCAGCACATCGCCATAGGCTTCGTAAAAAGGAACCACTTCATACGACTGCCCTCCGTCAGTCGTATGAAAAGTGGCCCCCAAGTCACTTTGGACATAATACTCGTTGGGGTCGTCGGGGTTGATCGAAGGACTGAACAAGGCGCCACCGCCCCCGATACCGGCGGATTGAAATTGGGTGGGTTGGCTATACAATGCAGTCTCCAGACAAAGGGAGACAAAGAGAACTACCAGACGATAACGCATACGGCACTTTTTTTAGATGGAAGATGAAAAATAGCGGAAGGGAAAGACTGAGGGGACATGTATAGCACGGGACTA
>JALVEF010000365.1 GCA_027031185.1 Saprospiraceae bacterium | reverse complement strand
CGCCCTGGAAGCCCGGCTCGCCATGCGACCCGTGAGGGTCGCAATCTTACTGCCCTTTTTGTCCGATCGCTTTGACCCGTCGGCAGAATCCGTTCCCCCCAAGTCCCATATCGCTCTCCAGTTTTACACCGGATTTCGTATGGCATTGGATGAGGCCGGTGACGACCTGGCCATTGACCTACATGTACTTGATACCAAAGCGGACCGGAGTACCACCGAACAACTGCTCCAACGTCCTGTCGTCCGGGATGCGCACATTATCATCGGCCCATACCGGAAGTCCAATGCCGTTCTCGTAGCTCAACAAGCCGTGCGCAGTGGCCAGATTATGTGCGCGCCGTTTGCGTCCATCCCCCGGGCACCGGCCGGCAAGGGCGTCATTCTGGAGACGGCGCCCGGACTGGATACGTATATGGAGCGCATTCTGGCCTTTGCTTCAAAAGACCCGTCCAGAAAAATCTATATCGTCAAGCGGAATAATGGCGCCGATGACAGGCCGGTGGCTGCCCTGCGCCGGGCAAAAGAAGCGCTGAGTATCTTCCAACCGGTAGTTGAGCTGGCCGTGGAGTCCTCCGACTTGTCTTTTGAAGACTTGCACCTGAAGGACAGTTTGAGCATTACGCCGGGGGCGTTCTTTATTGTCCCCGCCTGGAAAGACCCGAACTATATTTCATCTATCGTCCGGAAGATTTATGTCTCCCGTGACCCCGAGTCCGATGAATTGCCTACCGTCATCGGTCTGCCGCAGTGGCTAAGTTTTAAAAATCTGGACTTCCAAAAGCTCATCGGGCTGAATACGTTCATCCCATCGGCTGACGTGGTGGTACATACCCCGCAAACCCGCCAATTTGCAGCGGCTTACTTTGAACAATACGGTGCATTGCCTGCCAAGTATGCATATCGTGGTTATGACCTGGGCCGGTATTTGGTTCGCTTCATCCGTGCCAACAGCACTGGTACTTGGAAAATTCCCGATGACTCAGCACTTTTTATGGAATATCATTTTGATGGGACAGATGCCGAGGGTGTGCCCATTCGGCCGGGGCAGAATCACTTTCGCAATATCTCGGTGAAAATGTACCGGCTGGAGGACTTTCAGCTCAAAAAGGTAAAAGATTTCTGATGCGCCGGGTGTGTGTCTTTTGTGGTTCGTGCAGTGGGGCTGATGAATCCTATGCCCGTTTGACGCGAGAATTGGCCGAAGAGTTGATCGAGCGGGATTTGGGAGTCGTATATGGAGGTGGCTCTGTCGGCCTGATGGGCGTTTTGGCTGATCGCGTGCTGGACCTGGGCGGACACATCACCGGTGTGATTCCCCGGAAGCTGGAGCAGCGGGAATTGGCGCACGAAAAGCTATCGGAGTTGATTGTGGTGGACAGCATGCACGCCCGTAAGGCGCGCATGGCGGCTTTGTCCGATGCGTTTATTGCGCTGCCCGGTGGGATGGGCACGATTGAGGAGATCACCGAAATGTTTACGCTTCTGCAGATCGGCTACTTCCAAAAACCCTGTATCCTGATCAACGGGATGCACTACTTTGACTCGTTTGTCCGTTTTATGGATGAAATGGTGGCCAAAGGCTTCCTGAGTGCACGACAGCGGCAGCTGATGCAAGTCGTGGAGACGCCGCGCGAAGCTGTCCTTCGCTGCCTGCCCGGATAGGCCACAGCTTATCGGATATAGCGCTCATAAAATTCGGGGATGGCCTCGTGGATGATAATGTCGGCGGGGCGGATGCGTTGGCGCAGTATGATGCCTTCCAGGGACCGGCAGCGGCTCAGTGCCACGTACAATTGGCCGTGAGCAAATGCTCCCCGCCCCAGGTCAATGACGGCGCGCTCGAAAGTTTTTCCCTGGCTTTTGTGAATGGTGATGGCCCACGCCGGTTTGAGTGGAAATTGGGTGAACGTGCCCGTGACTTCCGGTACGATTTTGCCCGGATCTTTTTCATCCAGTGTGTAGCGTATCAGTTCCCAGTCGAAGCGCTCGACATTGACCTCCTCGTCCCGGCCCTGCGCGGTGATTCTGACTTTTACCCTGGAGTCGGTCAGACCGGTTATCCGGCCGATGGTGCCGTTAAAGAAGCGCTTTTGCGGATCGTTGCGCAAGAACATCACCTGAGCGCCTTCCTTCAGTTCAAGATTGATGTCAGCCGGGTAGGTGGATTTGGCTGAGAAGGCGCCTTGCAGGCGGGCGGGAAAGTAAAAGGCCGGCGTCTTCAGCTGATCCATGCGGCGGCGATTGATTTGTTCGGCGGCGCGATTGGTGGTTGTTAGAGTGATGTACCAATCTTCCGCTTCAAAGTCCGGAAGATAGCGCTCGTTGAGCGTCTCGATGTCCTCATAATCAGCCCGCCCGCTCCGGATGGCTTCCAATAAGCGCAGAAAATGGCGGTTTTCCTGGCGATAGACCCTGCCAAATTCAATGGCTTCCCATTCAAAATCATCAGAAAATACCCTGGCGGAGAAAAAAAACGGGGTTTGGTAGCGCTTCTGCAAAAATTGTCTTTCCACATCAGAGGACACGACAGGGGGGAGTTGGAAAAGATCGCCGACCATGACGACTTGGACGCCGCCGAAGGCTTGGTCGTTGTCACGGTTGATCCGCAAAAAGCGGTCAATATGATCCAACAGGTCAGCCCGCACCATGGATATTTCATCCATGATGAGCAGTTCTATTTGGCGATACAGCTCGCGCCGGCGCGCGGGTGCTTTGCGCAGATCCCGCGGATCGGGCAGGCGCGGGGCAAATTTGAAAAACGAATGAATGGTTTGGCCTTTGACGTTTAGAGCTGCGACGCCCGTTGGGGCCAGCACGACGGTGTTGCGGCGGGTGGTGCGCCGCAGCAAGTTCAGGAAGGTGCTCTTGCCCGTGCCGGCCTTGCCGGTGATAAAGAGGTTTTTGTGCGCCTGCTCAATGGCTTGCAGGGCATAGCGGAAATCGTCGTTCAATTCCAGGGGCCGGAAGTCCATGGGTACAAAGGTAGCCAAATTATATGCGCGTTCGGCGCGTTGAATGCCTGGCGTCGAACCAACCCTAACAACTTGTTTTCCATTGCATTGTTGAGCTTACTCCAAAAACTCCGGCAAAAAACGGCCCCGCACTTACTTGCTTTGCCTAATTTTGGCTTTGCCCCTTCCCGCTTATGCTTTTTGCTTGATGTAAGTTATTTTCTCCGCTTTTGGGGCAAGTAAGTGCGGGACGGTATAGTGTTATAGCGGTATAGTGGTTTAATGGTTTAACGGTATATCGGTTTAACGGAATAGCGGCCCCGCACTGACTGTTTGATGGTCCAAGGTCCAGGGTACTTGGAAGCATCAGGGCAAAAAGGGCATTTTAATGCAAAAACAGCGGGTACCTAAACAGTTACTACACATCATTTATTTCGTTATTTTTGCCGGCGCGGTACAAGCCTAACAACAAGGAGTAACTATGACCGACACCACACCAACCAACCGGCCCGGTGGGACATCGCGGGCATTGCGTCAATGGCTCTTGATAGGCCTGGCGTTGTTGTTGATGGCAGCCGGCTTGTCTATCATCATCCGTGCGTGCAAGCAGGAGAAAGGCGCCGCGGGTGACGAAGTGGATCGCGCATTGCAAGTGAAGCACCCAAAGGACGAGCCCGATGAGGCTGTGTTGGATGAAATTATTGATAGTCAGGATAGCGCGTTGGATGACACGGAGGAGGAAGGATTCGATGAACCGGAAGTGCCGGAGGACTTTGACACCGATGCTGCTGATGACGAGGCATCGGGTGCGGGAGATGATTTATCTGACGATGATCAGGACGACCACGTATTAAACCCGGGTACGCCGTCCGCGGAAGGTCAGTATATGGTAATAGCCGGTTCTTTTGCTTCGCTGGACAATGCGCGACGCCGACTGGAAAAGGTCGTCCTGGCCGGCTTTACGGACGCCGAGATCGTTCAGTTTGACAACTCTCCCTACCATGCAGTCTGTGCCCTGCGCACTTCTTCGCGCGACAAGGCCCAAAAGGCGGTAAGCCGTCTTCGCGCCAAAGGGATTAAGAGCCTTGTGCACCGGCGCCGGTGAGATGATTTACTGGCAGTGGCCTTCTTTTTTTGTGCCGAGGGTGATGTCCACGAGGCTGTTGCGTGCCGTTTTGGTGCCGGGCTTTGGCTTTTGGGCGATGACCACCAGACCAGCCGTGTTTGTACTGGCCTTGCGCTTGACTTGTCCGGTGCGGAGTTCGGCCACTTCGAGGAGAAATTCGGCATCGTCTTTGGAGACACACCGCAGGTCAGGGACGGCGACCGTAGTGGTACCGCGCTTACTGATGATAAAGCCGATGGTAGCGCCTACGGGCACTTGCATGTCTTTGTTGATTTTTTTGGAGACATCTTTGGACCGGTAAAAGACTTTCAGTATAGTGCCCGGCATCAGGCGGCGGTCATATACTTCTTTGACGATTTTGCTGTGGATGCCCAGGCGTTGGAGTTTTTTGGCATACTGCCGGTAGTTTTCCGTATTGCCCCAGAGTTTGGGCAGGGTCACCAAATCTGCTTGCCGCTTGGTGACGGTCAGATAAATTTTGCGGCCTTCTTTGACGAAGGCACGGGCCCGGGGATTTTGTCTCAGTACGATGCCCGGCGGCTTTTCGGCGATATAGGTCGAATCAGTGACCATCAATTGGATATCCTTGCTTTGGGCCAGGCGGCGGGCTTGTTCCAGTTTTAATCCGCTGAAATCCGGTACTTCGATTTTTTCACCGTGGTGGGTGTACACATTCAACCAAATCAAACTCCCCCCGATGATGATGCCCAGAAAGACCAATATGCCGGCGAGGTGTTTGAGGAAATAGGGGCTTTGAAACATGTAGTACACATGCTTGGCATAGTGCAGGAGGCGCCGGGTGATTCGGGCATGTAAGATGCGCTCTTTGAGATTCATACCGGGATGGTCGTTTTCTCTGTTTGCGAAGGCGAAAGTAAGGCGATCCGATCGAAAATAGTAGCTTTTGGCCCAAAAAGTGACAATTAGCGCTCCTGTTGTTCCCCGCACTTACGATTTGATGGTCCAAGGTCCAAGGTCAAAGGTAAACGGACTCAACGCTTCGCGTTGATAGGGTAGGAACGGTTTTGCAATTCTTCGATTCTTCAATTCTTCAATTCTTCAATTCTTCGGTTCTTCGGTTCTTCGGTTTTTCGGTTTTTCGATTCTTCAATTCTTCGATTCTTCAATTCTTCAATTCTTCAATCACCAAAAACCAGGCAGAGGAAAATTTGGCACACACTCCCGCAGCGCATTTTTCAGAATAGGCCCATAGTTACAATTGTTATTATATTGTGCGGCCCGGTAATGTGGTATATTATGTGGCATTTTATTTCATGGCTTTCGAGGAAGCGAGTCTTTCTTGTCTGGTGGCTCGTGGCGCTGTCGGTAATTTGTGCGGGCGCACAAATTACCGACAGCTTGGATTCCGAACTGAACGATTTGATGGAACAGGCCGCTGAATCGGTGGAGACCGAAGGCTTGGAGCGCACCGAATGGCTCGAAATCCTGGAAAGCTACCGGCGCCAGCCGCTTGATCTCAATCGGGCTTCTGCCAATGAACTGGCTTCATTGGTGGTACTGAACGACTTGCAAATCCGGCAGCTTATTCGCTATCGCGAACGACTGGGGCCGCTCATCTCGATCTATGAGCTTCAGGCGGTGCCGGGATTTGATGTGGAGACGATCAGGCGCATCCGTCCTCTGGTCACTGTCACATCGGACTACCGGGACTTTCATCTGTCACGCCACGACCTGTTTGCCAAAGGCCGCCACAGCCTCCTCGCGCGCTGGAAGCGCGCAATCTCACTCTCCAAAGGATACTTGCCCCGCTCGGACAGCGTGGGACCGGTTTATCGCGGTAGCCCGGATGGCTTTTATGTACGCTACCGCTATGTGTATACCAACAAAATGAGCTTTGGGCTGACGGCTGAAAAGGACGCGGGCGAGCCCTTTTTCTCCGGCCCCAACCGGGCCGGCTTTGACTTTTACTCGGGACATTTCTTTGTAACGGGCCTTCATCCCGTGGTACAGACGGTAGCCCTGGGGGACTACCAGCTCAATCTCGGTCAGGGCTTGATCTATTATTCCGGTTTTGCTCCGGGCAAGAGTGCGTTGGTGACGGGTATCCGGCGGAGCGCGCCCGTACTGCGCCCCTTTGCTTCGGTGCGCGAGTTTCAGTTCTTGCGAGGGGCGGCCACTACCATCCGTCTCCGTCCGGGGTGGACAGTGACGGGCTTTGTGTCTCGTCGGCGCAATGATGCCTCGCCGGTGGAACCGGATACTACGGATCGCGCCACCCGCCCGGCGGTGAGCGGCTTGATCCGGTCGGGCCTGCATCGCACGGAATCGGAGCTGCGCAACAAAAACCGCTTGCGGGCGGATTTGGGGGGCCTGTCCCTGCATCACACGGCACGCCTGTGGGAGGTGGGGATTCAGACCGTTTATGAGCGGTTTAGCCAGCCTATCCGCCGGCGGCCAAAGCCCTACAATCGCTTTCTCTTTGCGGGGGACCGGCTGTGGAATACGAGTGTGGATTATGCGGTGAATTTGCCGGGTGTCTTTTTATTTGGTGAGTCGGCCGTGGACCGTGCGGGTACCACCGCTCATGTGGCGGGTATGCTGTCGGCGCTGACGCCGCAGGCGGATCTGGCGGTGTTGTTCCGGCACTTTCCCAAATCGTATCAGACACTGCATGCTGCGCCGTTTGCCGAGTCTTCGGGTGCGGTCAATGAGACGGGACTGTATCTCGGGCTGCAGCTGCGCCCGTCGCGACCGTGGTTGATAGCGGTGTATCAGGATATATGGCGGCATCCGTGGCTTCGCTTCGGGGCGACGGCGCCGTCAGACGGGGCGGAATCGTTGGTGCGGGTGCGCTACAAACTTCGACGCAATCTGGAGGTCTATGCGCAGTGGAGACAAGAGATAAAGTTTGCCGACCTTCGGTCGGTCGCGGTTGCGGTCCGGCCGTTGGGAGCGCGCATTTTGCGTCGGTATCGCATCCATTTGGCCAAGCGTACGGCCCGGGGTGTGGAGTGGCGGACGCGGGCGGAGTGGTCTTTTGTGCGCACGCCGGATGGCGATCGCGAGCGGGGCTTTCTCCTGTATCAGGACCTAATCTTCAAACCGTGGGAGCGAGCGCTGTCGCTTACGGCCCGGGTGGCGTATTTTCACACGGATTCGTATGCTTCGGGGATTTATGCTTATGAAAATGACTTGCTGCATACTTTCACCATACCGGTCTATTACCGGGTGGGGGTGCGTACGTATATCAATTTGCGTTATAGACCGGTGCCGGCGTGGACGTGGGAAGCGCGGCTGGCTTTGACCCGGCTGTATGATCGCGATGACTTTGGCTCCGGCAATGATCGCATTGAGGCGCCTTTCCGGCGGGACTTTGCGGTGCAGGTGCGGTATTTGTTTTGACGAGACCAACATTTTGGGTTGGCAATTGTATTAGAAGTAGCCGGGCCGCGTGGGTGTGCCCGGGCCGTAATGGACCACAATGAATTGGGAGCGATTCTTGTCGGAGATAGTCTATTCAGCCGCTACAGGTAGCGGAGCGGGCGGACAGCATGTGAATCGCCGGCAAACGAAGGTGACGGCTTGCTGGTATCCCGGGAGATCGCAGGCGATGGAAGGTGCTGAAAAGGCCTGGCTCCTCCGCCGCTTGTCAAAAAAAATTTCCGATTCAGGTGGTTTGTGCATATCTTCGCATCGGTTCCGCTCGCAGTTGAAAAATAAGAAAGATTGCACGCGCCGGCTGCGGGCACTGGTCGAGCAGGCGTTGGTACGTCCGCGCGTGCGAAAACAGACCAAGATGCCGGATGCCGTGCGGGCAAAGATCCGCCAGACCAAGGCGCGCCGTAGCCAGATAAAGCAATGGAGGAAGAAAATCCCGACACCGATTCCTGGTGATGAATAATCGAAAAACGACTGTCATGTGGCGCACAACACTCTTAATTATGTGGCTTTTTGCCTTGATGGCGGTGGGGTGCAAAAACGGCTCCAAGGGACAGTATGCGTCCGGCAAGCAAGATTTGCGTGACGAAATAATGGCCATCCACGACTCGGTCATGCCCAAGATGGGTGACATCAATCGCTTGAAGGCGACTTTTGAGCGCAAACTGACCGAGACGGATGATGAACAAGCCAGGCAGCGCTATCAGGCCGAAATTGACCGGTTGGAAAGGGCCGGCGATCTCATGATGGACTGGATGCACCGCTGGCATCAACAGGAAAGCAAACTGGACAAGGAGTCGCCCGGGTATAAAAGTTTTTTGCTCAAACAGAAAAAGGCCATCATCGCGGTCAGTGACTCCATGTATCACGCCATGCAGCACGCCAAACAAGTACTCAAAGATACCGGAAATGAGTAAGCTCATCTTGTGGGGCCTGGCGGCCGTCGCAATGGCGGCCCTTTGGTCCTGCTCGCGCGAAAATGCCCGCCCTTTGCCCATCCTGGGCGAACCCCAAATCGTCAATGGAGATACGGTGTATCACACGATACCGGATTTTTCCTTTGTGGATCAGGATAGTCAGACCGTGACCAATGCGACCTTTGCCGGCCAGGCGTATGTCGTGGACTTCTTCTTTACCTCGTGTCCGACCATTTGTCCCAAGACGACGGCCCAGATGCTTCGCATCTACAAGCATTTTGAGCACGACGACCGCGTCGGTCTGATCGCGCATAGCATAGACACCAAGTATGATTCGGTGCCGGTGCTGAAGCGCTATGCCGACAAACTGCATGTCCGGTCGTCGAAGTGGCATTTCGTCACGGGATCCAAGGATGCCATTTATGGCATTGCCGATGATTATTTTAGTGTGGCAAAGGAAGATCCCAACGCGCCCGGCGGTTATGACCATTCGGGCCGGCTCATTCTGGTGGACAAGAACCGTCATGTCCGGTCTTTTTGTGACGGGACTAATCCCAAGGATGTGGACCGCTTTATCCGTGATATTGAGAAGTTGCTGGATGAGGAGTATTGACCGCTACATGGTGGCATGGGTGCT
>JALVEF010000364.1 GCA_027031185.1 Saprospiraceae bacterium | reverse complement strand
GTTGACTTTGTCTGGTTGCATCAGCAGGACAATAGCTTGTATGGACTAACGGCATCCGGGGATATTCTCCGGTATGATGTACTCAGCGATACTTTCCAAAAGATATTGGGGGGACGGCAGTGGAGGGGATTTAGATGGCATGACGGCCGGCTATATGCTATGAATCAAGCCCGGGAAGTAGTCATTTATCACAGCCCCTTCGATGTGCCCAAGACAAACACCCCCCCCATTCCCCAAAAGCTGTCGGGATGGGACATTACACACACGGGATTCCTGCTTGGAGATGGTCGTCACATCATCCACTGGCGGCAGCAGTCACCCGGTCACTAGACCGTCATTATCTCTTTTTCTTTTGCGGCCACCAGGTCATCCACTTTCTGGTAGTAGGTCTTAGTGAGTTCCTCTACTTTCTTTTCCAGGCGCTTGGCGTCATCTTCTGCAAAACCATCTTTCACCTCTTGACGGATAAACTCCAACGCTTCATGCCGGGCCCGGCGGATTCCCACCTTCGTTTCTTCGCCGTAGTGTCTGGCCTGTTTGGCCAAGTCTTTGCGCCGCTCCTCTGTCAGTACAGGAATATTCAGGTGGATGACCTCTCCGTCATTTTGGGGGACCAGACCGAGGTCACTGTTGATAATGGCCCGTTCGATCGGGGCCACGGCCGTTTTGTCCCAAGGCTGTACGGACAGAGAGCGCGCATCCAGTGCCACAATGTTGGCCATTTGATTGAGTGGTGTCAAAGCGCCGTAGTACTCTACCATGACACCATCCAGCAGTGCCGGTGTGGCCTTCCCTGTACGTAGCTTTTTCAAAACTTTTTTCAAATGCTCTATCGCCGCGTCCATCATGGCTTGCGCCTGGTCGGGTACAGTGGTTACGTCTCCTTGAATCATGGCGAGGTATTTTTGGTGACCGTTAATAGTGGCCCGCCCGGACCATTATCGGGATACGGACCGCTAAAATAGCTACTTTTCCGATTTTATCACCACTTTGATTGACGATAAATCCTAATCGCGATTGCCCAGAAAAAGGCTTACCAGGTAAAGTAGTTGTACCAATGCTGCCGCCGCTGCAGCCACATAAGTCAACGCAGCCCATTTCAGCGCATCCTGTGCGGCATCATGCTCCGGGCCGCGCGCCATACCGGACATATTGAGCCAGGCCAGTGCGCGCCGGCTGGCATCAAATTCTACCGGCAAGGTCACCAGACTAAATAGCGTCGTCACTGCAAAACTCGCAATGGCAATGAGCAGAAACGTCTTACTTCCCAACGTACCCATCATCACCAGACCCAGCATAAATAAATATTGCTGAATCTTGGCGGAAAAGCTCACCACCGGCACCAATGCAGAGCGCAATTGGAGCATCGAATAAGCACGGGCATGCTGCACGGCGTGTCCGCACTCATGCGCCGCCACGGCTGCTGCTGCCACGTGGCGCCCCTGATATACCTCAGGACTCAAGGTCACGGTCTTGGTCTGAGGATTGTAGTGATCCGTCAGCATACCTTGGCCCTGCGTGATCTTTACATCGGTTATGCCATTGTCCTGCAGCATCTTTGCCGCAACCTCGGCGCCGGACAGCCCGGAAGAGATCGGCATCCTGCTATAGCGAGCAAACTTGCGCTTGAGCGTACCGCTCAAAAACATGCCGATGACCGTAAACACGATGCTAATCAACATCAATCCCATATACATAAGCCCAAACTTTTATTCTGACACCTGACGGCAGGGATTTATCCCGCGTCAGCCACTCTCCCTTACTAACAGGCAAACATAGTCTTTGTTGAGTTCTTGCCCAAAAGTTATGCTTTATCCCTAAATACAGGAGCACCTTAAAATAGTTATACTATGCTCGATACGAACAGGTTTGGGACAAGTCTTGGGAATGCCGAACAAGGATTAACGAATGAAGATTTGAGAAGTGGGCGCTTCGAATAGCTCGGGGATTCCTTCTAAAATCTCAAATCGGTGTTCCTTGTTCGATGTTCTTACCGTCCCAAAACAAATCGCTTTGCGCCTACATTGAAAGTTTATCGTCTCTTCGAGACGATTAGGATATCCGGTCAAAGCCTGTATAAGGTACCAGTGCGGCCGGTATCCGGATTCCATCCGGAGTTTGATTGTTTTCCAATAGCGCCGCCACAATGCGTGCCAGAGCGAGGGCACTGCCGTTGAGTGTGTGGGCCAGATGTCTTTTGCCCTTTTCGTCTCTGAATCGAAGCTGTAGGCGGTTGCTCTGAAAAGTCTCAAAGTTGGATACCGAACTGACCTCCAACCAGCGGCGCTGCGCACCGGCATACACTTCAAAATCATAGGTGAGCGCTGATGTGAATCCAGTGTCACCGCCACACAAACGTAAAATGCGATACGGGAGTTCCAGCTTCTCCAGCAGGCCGCGGACATGATCCAACATCTCCTCCAGGGCATCATAGGACCGGTCCGGATGCTCGATGCGCACGATCTCGACTTTGTCGAACTGATGCACGCGATTCAGGCCGCGCACCTCTGCACCGTGTGCCCCTGCCTCCCGCCGGAAGCAGGGCGTGTATCCGGTCATCTTGATGGAGAAGTCCGGCTTGTCAATGATGACGTCCCTGTATATATTGGTCACCGGCACCTCGGCTGTCGGAATGAGATAAAGGTCATCGCGCTCCACATAATACATCTGCCCCTCCTTGTCCGGTAGCTGGCCGGTCCCGCGCGCCGTGGCCTTGTTGACCAGAAGCGGCGGTATGATCTCCTCATAGCCCGCCCGGGCGGCCTCGTCCAGGAAGAAACTGATCAGTGCACGCTCCAGGCGTGCGCCCTTACCGCGAAACACCGGAAAGCCGGAGCCGGTGATTTTGGCCCCCAGGCCAAAATCCAAAATACCGTACTTGGTGCCGAGATCCCAGTGGGGGAGGGCGTCCCCTCCCAAATCGGGTAGTGGGCCTTCCCAAGCCTGGAAGACCTCATTGTCTGCCTCCCCCTTGCCTTCGGGTACGGAAGCATGCAAAATATTCGGGATGGCAAGCAGTTTATCTTCCAGTCCGGCCTTGGCACGCTCCAATGCCTCCTCCAGTTCTTTCGATTTGGCTTTTGACGTGGCGACTCGCTGCTTAAGTTGTTCGGCTTCTTCTCGCCGTCCTTCCCGATACAGCTTACCAATCTCTTTGGCGGCCCGGTTGGATTCGGCCAGCAGGGCATCCAGTTCGGTCTGCAATTGCCGTCTTTCGGCATCTAGTGCAATAGCCTCATCCACGACTTGCAGCGCCTCTTCGTCCCAGTTGCGCTTGCGCAAACTGGCCTTGACCGCCTCGGGATTTTCTCTCAAAAACTTGATTTCCAGCATTCTTTTTTGTGCTTTTTGGGCGTCCCGCCGGTTGAAAATGAAGCTAACTGTTTAGGTGCTCCTGTTTTTAGCTCAAAAACAGCGGGGACCTAAACAGTTACAAATGAAGATAAAAGTGGCGTCTAAACCAAACAAAATGGTGGGAACGGACGTTAGTAATGGTACAATGCGACCGCAAAAATGCCACTTTTGCCCCAATTATGGGGTACGTGGTTTTTTTTAATTGGTTTTACCGCTATTTTTTCGCCATATAATAAGAAAAACCACTACTTTTGCACCCGACCGCCTTATGCGGCCGATCCATACCACCTTCTCCGGCAATAGGGTTTTCTGATCTCATGTCTTGAAGTCTATTCAGCCTTTGCCCGGGAGAATCCCAGCGTGATAAGTTCGGGGCATTAGAAGTAAAATGCCCGGCTTCTGTTTCAGCGGAATTGTTAAAACCCTTCTCAACATGTATGATATTTCACAATTGCAGCAAAAGCTCGTAGCCGAGCTCAGGCAAATTGCCCAGGACTTGGGCATTAAGGGCTATCACAAGCTACACAAACAGGATTTGATTTTTAAGATTTTGGACGAGCAGGCCAATGTCAAAAAAAAGGAGGAGTTTGACATTGACAAGCCCAAAAGAGCGAGCCGTGTCTCACGCCAAAAACGCGAGACCAAGACGTCGTCACGAGCAAAGGCCACTGCTGCCAAACCTCCGTTTGAAGATAGCTTGACCAAAATCGAGCAGAAACTCGAAAAAGAATCAGATACCGAGATTGTCCTTCCGGAGCAAAAAAAGGTCAAGCGCCAAATCCCTGCACGTGAGGTGTCCAATCGCTCCCGGAGTATCGTAGAAGCCGACCTGGATAAAAAATCATCAAAAAAAGTACCGGCGGTAACGGTGGAAGCGGACAAGGAGCCGCGAAAGCAGGCCGAGCGGGTATCCAGGCAAACTAAAAAACAACAGCATCAGCCCAAGTTCAATGTAGAACTGGACGGTGTCATTGAAGGCGAAGGCGTCCTGGAAATGATGCAGGACGGATACGGTTTTCTCCGTTCTGCTGATTACAACTATCTGTCCTCTCCCGATGACATTTATGTGAGCCCGTCACAAATCAAGTTGTTTAGCCTCAAGACGGGAGACACGGTCAAGGGCTTTATACGTCCGCCCAAGGAAGGAGAAAAATATTTTGCCTTGCTCAAAGTATCCTCCATCAATGGCCTGGATCCCAAAGATATCAAGGATAGGGTGCCGTTCGACTATCTGACGCCACTCTTCCCAGATGAAAAATTTACGCTCACACCCAAGGTCACTACGCGCAAAGACTTGGCCGTGCGCATGATTGATCTGTTTACTCCCATTGGTAAGGGCCAGCGCGGCTTGATCGTCGCCCAGCCCAAAACAGGTAAGACCTTTTTACTGAAAGATCTGGCCAATGCCATCGCTACCCATCATCCGGAGGTCTATATGATCATCGTCCTGATTGACGAGCGTCCAGAAGAAGTGACGGACATGCGGCGCAGTGTCAACGCCGAAGTGGTCGCCTCCACCTTTGACGAGCCGGCCTCCAATCATGTGAAGGTAGCCGGTATGGTACTCGAAAAGGCCAAACGCCTGGTCGAATCCGGCCACGATGTCGTCATCTTGCTGGACTCCATCACCCGCCTGGCACGGGCCTACAACACTGTCGCTCCGTCCAGCGGTAAGGTACTTTCCGGTGGTGTGGAAGCCAATGCCTTGCAAAAACCCAAGAAGTTTTTCGGGGCGGCCAGAAATATCGAAAACGGCGGCTCGCTGACCATTCTCGCGACGGCATTGGTGGATACCGGCTCCAAAATGGACGGGGTCATCTTCGAAGAGTTTAAGGGGACCGGCAATATGGAGCTCCAGCTGGATCGCTCACTTGCCAACAAGCGCATCTTCCCTGCCATAGACCTGACCAAGTCCAGCACCCGCCGCGAAGACTTGCTCATGGAGCCGGACGCCTTGCAGCGGATGTTTATCCTGCGCAAGCATCTGGCCGATATGAAGCCCGATGAAGCTATCGAGTTTATCATGCGGCAGATGAAAAATACCGCCAATAACGAAGAGTTCCTGATGTCTATGAACGGTTGATGTCATGGCTGCCTTCAAGCCCGGTGATGTCGTAGTTCTGGCCAACCATCTCCACGTACTGGCCTATTCCGGCGAGCGGGCCGTCCTTGCCCGATTTGATAAACACGGTACGCCTTATGTGCGTCTGGAAGACGGTACGGAAATACCTGTGCCCCCGGAGATCATCAGCCGGCCACCGACAGAACCCCGGCCGGCCCCCAGGCCGGCCAATCTTTCAAAAATAGCTTCCGGTATGGTGCGTATCTTTGTAGCAGTCGTCCCCAACGATGATGGATCTGCCTTTCGCGTATTCTTGGTCAACCCTTTGACCACGGATTTGTATGTGCGGTGCCGACTCTTTTTTAATGGTGAATTTGAGCTGGAGACACAGGAACGGGTAGAAGCGGTAGGAACGTATCTCCTGGATGAGTTGACTTTGGACGACGTGAACGACAAGCCGCGGTTTGAGCTTCACATTGAACAGATCTTGACGGCCGGTACGGAAGATTTGGGTAAGCATACCATTAAGTTTCGGGCGCAAAAACTCAGGAAGTCACCACAGTCTTTGCCTGTTATAGATCTCCCCGGCATCCTTATATGGGAAATGCCGCCGCCAAAGACGCCAATTTCCCTCCAGCCACCTGGCGGTACGCACAGAGACGATGATGATGAGACGGGGGGGATGCCTTGCGGATATCCGACACCGAATCTCGAAGATGTGGCGCGATTTCCGCGGGATATAGATTTGCATATCGAAAAGCTCCGGCCCCAGGATTACAAGCGCTTGTCTCCGTCAGAAATACTTCGGATTCAGGTACAAGCGGCTGAGGACTACGTGGATGAGGCCTGCCGGTTGGGCGTCAGCCCGGTATATCTGATCCACGGCGTAGGCAAGGGCCGGCTTAGGGATATACTGCATCGCCATTTTTCCGACGACCCGCGCATCAAGCGCATTGCCAACGAATTTCATCTGAAATATGGCGAGGGGGCATCTGTCGTTGAGTTTTGGTAGGCGTACAGGATGGCCCACGCGCGATGTGCGTCGGCAAGACGCACATCGCGCGTGGGCCGATCTCATATATCACGCTGGTTCATTGGTCTTCCTTTGTCAGAATGTGGTACCACGTGATGAGCTTGCGGATGTCGGCAGGCTTGACGAGGTCGGGATCATAATCGGGGAGTAATGAGGCCATGTAAGTCCTGAGATCCTCATCTGTCATCTGGGCCAAATCGGCAGGCACCTGGTCGGCATTTTCGCGCATTTTGTTCAGAATGTTTGATAATGCCTCCGTGTCCCCGTCGGTCTTGTAAATGCCGATAGACTCCAAAGGCGTAAAGCGATGCTTGCGGTTGGAGATAAAGCGTGACTTTCCGGTCCCAATATCGGTAGCAATGATACCGTTGGGCCGCGAGGCTTTGAGACGGTACAGCCCCGGCAAACCGGTCACCGCCAGACAGTCTTTAAGTGTCATTTTTTTGAGGGTGAAGATAGGCGATTTTTGGTCTGCCTATTGTTTCGATGCCCTTTTTTGTTCTGATTGGAGACCGCTCTGTTTGAGTTTGGCGGGTTTCAATTTAGCGCTGCCGAAGCGATAGCTGAACGCCAGTTTGATTTGGCGACTTTCCGACGTGCCCAATGCATTGAGACGCAGGTCACTGGGCCCGTTACGAAACTGGCCTTGAAGCCGCAATTTTTGAGAATGGAAAAGATCCGTGGCCACGAGTTTGAGCATCCCACGCCCTTTCAGTACGCTTTTGGTGATACCGATATCGGTGCGCCAATAGGCATCCAGATTAAAGGCGCCTTCCCAAATGGTGGGCGATTGATAGAGGGCCAGAATCTGCAAACCGTATCCGTGCGGTAGTCTGACGCGCCCCTGAGCTTTGATATCAAATGCCAGCGCACTTAAGTCAATGCCGAGACTGTCTTGTGGACGCGAGCGGTAGCGCTTTTGATAGACCGAGGCAGCAGATTGAAGGAGAAAGATTCTGCCTACCGGCAGCAGGTATTGGGCGCCGGCTTGGGCGATGCGTTCGTCACGCAAATTGGCCCAGGTGATGTAGGAGCGAGAGCCTGACGAGTCGGGGCTCAGCTGCTCCACGCGCGCGATAAAGTTGTCCGTGAGCGTCCAGGATGCTTTGAGCTGCAGGCGTCTGCCATGCTGCCAGCTGAGGGCAATGCTGTGTGCATATTCGGGACGCAAACGCGGGTTGCCTTTTTCCCCGTTGTAAGGGTCCAGGCGGACCTCAAAAGAGTTGAGCTTGTGATAGGCGGGGCGGTTCACGCGATTGCTGAAAGAGAACCGCCAGCTGTCCTGGGCAGAAGTCTGCCAGCTCAACGTCAAATGGGGAAACCAGTTGAGCGTGTCATATCCGGTAGAGACAAACTCTATTATTGGATCGAGCGGTAGGCTCAAATTACCGATGGTGTGAGTTTGTTCGGCGCGCAGGCCGGTGGATAATCTGATGCTTTTGCTGATGAGGAAGCTCAGGTCCACATAGCCCGCCAGCACCTGCTCCTTATAGTCGTAGCGCACGGTTTGGTTAGTATCGGGCACATTTCCGGATGATGTGGTGCGAAAGAACTCAAACCTGTTGTCCGCCTGTACATTGGTCTTTTTGGCACCGACAGCGATAGAGAATTTGTCAAATTGGTGCGAGAGATCTACGCCTCCCGAATACACATTGACCAAAAACGGCGTGGCATAGCTAAAATCCAAATGAAAGGTCGTATCTCCATCGGTGATAGCGTTGGGTTGGTCGGTCTGCTCATCCCGGAAATATCTGCCGTAATCGGCAGACAGCTCCAGACCGGTGCGCTTGGATAGCTTGGCGCTATATTTCGCGCCAAAGTTGCCAAACCACCGGCGCGTATCTGATGTACTCCTGGAATCGACCAAAATATTGAAGTCCGGATTGGTACCGCTTAAGCCGGCCTTGCCGGTGGCGTCCAGAGAGCTTTGTGCGGCGATCCCACTGACGAGGAGGCCGAATTTGTGGCGTGCATTGGGCTGATAGTCCAGCGCAGCATTGTACTGGAGAGCCACGCCACCCTGCGGCAGGTCGGTTTTTGCATCGTAAATGATCCGCTGGTCCAGGGCATGATTCGTGGCTTGGCGGTGCAGCGAATTAAACTGGGGCATCGTACCCATTCTGACATTGATGCCGGCAGACAGATTCAATTTTCCGTTTTTCATAAAGCCTTGCAAGCCCGCTTGGTCGCGCAAGCGGGTCCAATAAGAGACGGTATTATTGAAGTCCGACGTCCATCCCTCGCCCGGAGCTTTTTTGAGTATGATGTTGATGATACCGGCATTGCCTGCAGCCTCGTATTTGGCGGGAGGATCGGTGATCACCTCAATGCGTGCGATCTGACTCGGTGGGATGGCGGTAAGTGCAAACTTGGCCGGCCGGTCATTGACGTATAGCTTGACCCCGGATTTTCCGTCAATTTGTACCTGACGGTCGGCACCGATGGTAACACCGGGTGCGATACGCAGCAGTTCCAGCGAATTGCCGGCCGTAGCGGCGATGCTTTTTTCGACGTGCAGAATGCTGCGATCAGCGTGCACCTCCACTAGGGGGCGTTGGGCTTTTACCGTGACTTCACTGATTTGACCC
>JALVEF010000363.1 GCA_027031185.1 Saprospiraceae bacterium | reverse complement strand
ACCATCCCGCACTTACTTGTCCACTGAAGCGGAGCGAAATGGCGCTCATCATGCAAAAAGCGTATGCGGAAAGGGGCAAATCCAAAACCAGTCAAAACAAGTAAGTGCGGGACCGCTATACCGCTAAACCGCTAAACCGCTACACCGCTAAACCGTTACACCGTCTTCACCCAGGGGCAGAGACTTACACTCACTAAAAACCCGCGCCACGCAAGAGGCGCAAACATCCTTATCCAGGCGAGCAAATATGTAGCGAATGGCCTCCCGCTTGTCAATAAAGAAATTTTCAAGACCAATCTCCTGCAAAAAACCACCCGAAATCAACACATCCTGCGCCACCAGCTTGAGATTGGCAATGTACAGCCCCCCGCCCCGCCCGCGCCACTTCTGTGCCTCATGGCTCAACCACTCGGCACCGGCCAAGTCCACAAAATTGATGCCCCGCGCGATGATCAACACATGCTTGTAGTCCGTCGTCTCCAAATAAGAAAAGTAATCGGCTACCGTCTGCACGGAACCATAGTACAGCGACCCGTCAATGCGCACGATTTTCAGTTGCGGACACTGCTTCACATCATCCCCGCGGAGAATATTCTTAAAATTGCCTTCCGGCGTCAGACCCATCGTGGCAATGTTCGGACTGGACGTCCGCTCCAGATAGAATACAAACGAAGCCAGCACGCCCAGCAAAATGGCAAATTCCAATCGCGGAATAAACATGGTACCCAGCGCCGTCACCAAAAAGACAATGGTCTCCCGCTTGCTGCTCTTGATGACCCGCCGGATGTGATGGAAATCAATCAAATTGTATCCCACCAGCAATATGATCCCGCCCATCGCCGGCTTGGGCAAATAGGCCGCATACGGCGCAAAAAATATCATCACAATCACCAAAAACACCGCCGCGAACACCGCGGCCAGCGGTGTTCGCGCGCCCGCCTGCGCATTCACTCCCGAACGCGTAAACGAACCGGAGCCGACATAGCCCTTGAAAAAACTCACCACGATATTGGCCAGCCCCTGACCGATAAACTCTTGATTGTTGTCTATCTTCTGATGCGTCCGCAAGGCAATGGCCCGCGCGATGGCCACCGCCTCCACCAGGCCCAAAATGGCTATGGCTATGGCTCCGGGCGTGAGCATGCGCACCCGTTCCCAAGTCAGCACCGGCGGCACAAAGGGCGGAATGGGCGAGCCGATCTCTCCCACCGTCTGGATACCGTGCGCATCCGAGCCGATGAAGTACGCAATCAAACTGCCGATAATCATCGCCAGCAGCATATAAAACTTGGGCAGCACCAGCCGAAGCAAAATGGCCGACAACAGCGTCCCCATCGCCACCGCAAACACGTACCAGTTGGTCTCCCCGAAATGTTGGATGATGTAGCGCACAATACCGACCAGCGGCGTCCCCTGCGGAACACCCAGGCCAAATACATGCTTGAGCTGCTTGAAGGCAATCAAAATCCCCGCTCCGGCCGTAAAGCCGATGACCACCGTGTGGGAAACGAAGTTGACCAGCTTGCCCATCCGAAAGATGCCAAACAGCAGCTGCAGCACACCCACCATAAAGGCAATCGTAATGGAAAGCGACACAAACAACGCCGTCTGCGCCGACGGATCGGCAAAGTGGCGGATCGTCGCAAACGACATGATAGAAATGGCCGTCGTCGGCCCGGAAATCATCTGGTTGGATGAACCAAAAAGCGCCGCTATCGGCGGCGCTACCATGGAGGCATAAAACCCGTATATGGGCGGCAATCCGGCAATCATGGCAAAGGCCACTGACTGCGGAATGGAGATGATAGTGCCGGTGATGCCGGCGATCAGATCACTGGTCAGCGTCTCCCTGGTGACCTTGGGCAGCCATTCCAGAAAGGGAAAAAATCGGTGGATCAACTTTTTGTCTGACAAGGTGTCAATCTTTCATTGCATGTGCATAGCCATTTGGTCCTGTGGCCTAAAACGACAGGGCTACCTAAATAGGCGTAATAGTACAAATACCCGCATGCCCAAACCGCCAGCTGTCAATACCCTAAACAGTTACCATTAGACATCATTTTCCAAAAGCTCCGGTTTCAAGCCGCCCATTTCGTCCATATTCTTGCGGAAGTAGGTACGGTCATCGGGGCGGAACGGCCGGGCAAACCACAGCGGGCGGCGCTCGCCGTTGGGCCCGGGCGCCGGGCGCGTCATCTTGAGCCACTCACGATAGTTTTCCATAGACTTTTTGGTGTCCACGAAGATGTCGCCGTATTTGTCATTGGGACCGACACGCTCCAGTCGCACCCGCTGATGCCAGCAGTGCATACCACTGATGGGGTCCGGATGTACAGCGTGGGTAATGTTTTGATGGACGCCGCCGTCACTCCAGAAAATGCGCTTGGAGTCGTTGTCTGCACTTTCAAACGGCTTGATACCGGCGATGGTCTGCATCTTCCAGCCGCCATTGCCGTCATGGGTGATTTTAACGGTATTGGTAGCCCAGCGGTTGCCGACCTTGTCCTGGGGACGGCGCCAGCGGCCGATGTGGTGGGAGCAGGCGACCACACCAGGCTTCATTCCTTCGGTCACCCATACTTTGTCCACAAAATAGCCGATGTCGGTATGCACCTTGATCAGGTCGCCCGTCTTGACGCCAAAGCGCCTGGCCTCTTGCGGGTGCATCCAGATCGGATTGCGGTTGGAGATCTCGGCCAGCCACTTGGCGTTGCCGGAGCGGCTGTGGATGAGCGTGGGCAGACGGAAAGTGGGGACCAGGACGTATTCGCCTTTCTCGCGGTCCAACTTCTCTTGGTGAATATGGCTCTTGATATAGCACGGGATGGCGTACTCGGGCCATTTCCAATCTACCATTGTCTGCGAGTAGAATTCCTGCTTGCGGGACGGTGTAGGAAAACCGGTCATAGGCACGCCGTCAATCATCACGCCGATCGGTTTGCCGTTTTTGTAGATGGTGCCTTCGGTCTCATCCACGGTGGCCCCTTCCATATCGGCATCCGACAAGCGCTTTTCGTTCTTTTTGTAGGCGTATTTCTCGACTTCAAAGGCACCGTACTTCTTCATGTACTCCAGCTCAGTCAGCCCTTCTTTGCGGGCGGCCTCCGGCAGGCCCGGTACATGCTCAAAGACGTATTGATGCCATTCGTCAATGGTGATTTTTTGGCCGGGATTTTTCAAGGACTCAAAGTACTTCTTGATGCCCAGGCTGCCATCCGGGTCAATACGCCAGGACAGCTCAATCCAGAATTCGTCTTCTTCCCATACCTCGCCGGGATTGGCTTCGTAGGTGTATTCCACTTCTTTGCCCAGGCGGCGCATCGCTTCACGCAACACCGGCTGGCGAAAGGCCAGCCAGACGCCGCCATGCGTGGCATACGAGTTGATGTCGTGGCGCTCGGCAGCCAGGCCCATCGGCAATACATAATCGGCATAGAAAGCAGTCTCACTCCACGTCGGCGTCAGCGCAATATGGGTGCCAATCAGATTTTCGTCCAGGAAGGCTTCCATCCAGACAAAGCCGTCGGGATAGGTCCAAATCGGGTTGAATACGCGCGTAAAATAGACATCCAGCTTGCCTCGACCTTCTTTGAGGAAGTGCGGCAGGAGCTGACTCATCTCAAAGAACGCCAGCGGATACTCATCCGGGAAGTGGAGGTCATTCCAAAACTTCTCCGGCGGCGGCACATGGGGCACGATGGGCTTGTACTTATTCCAGCTGTTGGGCGAAGTACCGCCGACGGTGCCCACGGAACCGGTGATGACATTGAGAAAATGGAGGGCACGGGACACGGCCCAGCCACCCAGGTTGCCACTGGCGGCGCTGCGCCAGTTGTGTGTGGCAAAACGCTCACCGGCTTCGCCGATCTTGACGGCCACTTCGCGAATGATGTCCGCACTCACGCCACTCTCTTTGGCGGCATATTCCGGCGTAAACTCGGCGTATTCTTCGATGACTTTTTGGATGAAGTTGTCAAACGTGCACTCAGCATTGGGATGCACCTTTTGCATGTAGGTCTTCCAGTTGACCCATTTCTCCATGTAGTCGCGGTTGTACAGGCCTTCTTCGAGGATGATTTTGGCCATGGCCAGGAGCACGGCGGCCTCGGTACCCGGGTACGTGGGGAGCCAGTAGTCCGACATGCTGGCCGTATTAGACAAGCGCGGGTCCATGGTGGCCAGCTTGGCGCCCTTCATCTTGCCTTCGATGATGCGCTGGGCGTGTGGGTTGAAATAATGGCCACTCTCCAGGTGGGCGGAGATGAGCAGGATAAATTTGGCGTTGGCGTGGTCGGGCGACGGGCGATTGTAGCCATACCAGAGATTATAGCCAAAGCGGGCGCCCGATGAGCAGATATTGGTATGGCTGTTGTGGCCGTCAATGCCCCAGCCTTTCAGGATCCAGTCCATAAAGCCCTCGTGGCCGGGCCGGCCGACGTGGTAGGCGATTTGGTTGTGACGGCGCTCTTTGAGTGCTTTGCGGATTTTGGCGGCGATTTCGTCCAGCGCCTGATCCCAGGAGATACGCTCCCATTCGCCACTGCCGCGCGGCCCTTTGCGCTTCATCGGGTACAGAATGCGGTCCGGGTCGGTGATTTGGTTGATGGTGGCCGGCCCTTTGGCACAATTGCGGCCACGGGAGCCCGGGTGATAGGGATTGCCTTCCAGCTTACGGATTTGGAGTGTCTCCTTGTCCACATAAGCGGTCAGGCCGCAGGCACTCTCACAATTGAAGCAAGTGGTGGGCACAAGCGTGTAAGTCTTTTTGACCTTTTTGGGCCATTCGCGCGCTTCGTATTCGGTCCATTCCATCCATTTCTTGCCCGGCGGATACTTGGTAAGTTTGCCGGGGTCGGTGAGCCGCTCGACGGACTCGCCGGTATCTTTGTGGAGATTCGGGATGACACCGATACTCTCCATGATTTTCTCAATGAATGAAGCTTTTTTATGTCCCATTTCTTTTTCTTTTGACCGGTTCGTCTAATGGTATTAAGTCAAGGGAATGCGCTGCGGAGCTTCTACCCAAATCTTTTCCGTCAGGTAGCTACCGATGAGCACGACTAATCCGCTGATGGCGATCAGCGGATTGGTCGTGCCCCCTGTGAGGAGTAGTACCAGCGGCACCAGATTGCCGAGTACGATGGCGCCGAGCCAGAAGAGATTTTTATAGCGGCCGGACACGATGTCGTGCACCGTGGCCTTGGCGGCGACAGTGGGATGTGTGATGGTCAATTCGATGGCAGTGACAAACAGATTGGCCACGATAGCCCCGATCATCACCAGCTGAAGATACGACAACCAGCCGCCGGCATGCGGGACAAAGATCGAGATCACGGCAAAAAAAGCAGCGCCCGCCAGGATACTGTGGATCAGCATGTGCAATGCCAGCGCCGGACTCTGCCAGAAATCACGCCCTTTGGCCTGGGCAAACAAAAAGGCGGTGTAAATCGCCACAATCACGGCAAAGAGCACCACAGGCGCCCGAAGGGTGCCTCCCATCCCCCATCCGAAATAGTCGGAAGCAAGGAGCAAGGTCACCAGACCGCCGAAGATCGTAATGGAATAGCCGCCACGCACCAGCCAGGATTTCCACTGCGGGCGAAACAGCACGTTCAGAAAGCGTTTGGGCTGGTCCAGATCCTTGACCAGGAGCGCGCCGGTCAGCCCCAGGAAGACCAGGGAAGCCAGGTAACCCCAGTTGCGGGTTTCTTCGGTGACCGCCACCCCGCCGAAAAATCGGGACAAGAGCATCACCAAAATCAGCCCGGCAGAAATGGCCTTGGTGACCACATAGCCGGACACTTCCCAGCCCCAAAGAATACCCTTGTCCGGTTGGTCATAGTTGCGCGTGGCGTTCATCAAGACATCAATGGAGCGCTCTCCCCCATCCGGGCGATTTTGAGAAGAGGGGACAGCCGCTGAAGCGGCCGTAAGGATGATATCGTCGCCGGTGTAGGCCAGTTTTTCCGTCTTGGCAGCAAAGTGGCCGACACCACGTGCCTGTTGGGACCAAAGTGTCACGTTGGTCTTGGCCGTAGCAAGCGGGTCCAAGGCGGCCTCGTCGCCATCAATGTAAAAAAGGTTAGGAATAGTCCCTTTCTCGGGCTTACGCACTGTGACAGTCTCGCGAGAAAGCAATTGGGAGATCTCCGAGTTGGGATCGTGCATATCACCGGATATGATGGCATGCTCGGGGCAGACATTGACGCAGGCAGGCTCCAGGCCAATATCAATGCGATGAGCGCAATAGTTGCACTTAGCAGCAGTCCGCGTTTCCGGATCTATATAAAGCGCATCGTACGGGCAAGCCTGCATACAAGACTTACACGCGATACAGCGCTTGTTGTTGAAGTCCACAATGCCGTCTTCTCTGATAAATAGTGCCTCGACCGGACAGATGGTCACACAAGGCGCATTGGTACAGTGGTTGCAGCGCATCACGGAAAAGACGCGGCGCGTATTGGGATACTTGCCCTTTTCCACGTACTTGACAAAGGTGCGATTGACGCCCACCGGAACGACATGCTCGGATTTGCATGCCGTCGTACACGCATGACAACCGATACACTTGCGATTGTCAATGATGAAGCCAAATTTCATTAGCGTTTGGTTTTTCTCATTGTAACTGTCAGACGCTTTTCTCTGCCGGCAGACACATAGGTGAAACTAAACGACCACTATCCGTCCTCGTGGCAGATGGATGCGAAAATAGCATTTCGCCCGGTTCAAAGAATTTCATTTGGATGTGTCCTCTCCGGTGCCGGACCGGAGCCATGACGAAACCTATACCATGTGGCCCCGTGCACGCAATTTATGTTCGGCGGAGGGCATTTTTGCCGCCATTTGTGCGGTGAGCCGCCGCAAATGTAGAAAAAAAATGAGAATTGTCACCTTTTTAGGGCTGCAATGGAAATTTAGGTCAAGTCTCCGCCTGAAAAACCGGCTGCAACCGGCGCGGGTCGCGCGCCGGTGCCCACTCGGACAAAGAGCTTACCACCAGCTATTGCAGACGCCGCCACAGACGCTGTGCCAGGACGGTCAGGCGGTGAAACGCATAAAACATTGCGGGCACAATGACCAGGGTAAGGAAGGTGGCGAAAGTAAGTCCGTAGATGACCGTCCACGCCATCGGCGACCAAAACTCCGCACTGGTCCCCCCCCGGAAATACTCCGGATCGAGCCGGGACACCAGCGATGAAAAATTGATATTGATGCCCAATGCCATCGGCAACAGGCCCAACACCGTGGTAATCGCCGTCAACAATACCGGGCGCAGACGCACCGCGCCGGCACGTGCAATCACATCCTTGACCTGGCCGGCGGGCAGCTCATCACCCTCGGCAAGGCCCAATTCCAACTTGCGCCGTTGCATCGAGATGAGCGTATAGTCTATGAGTACGATGGCATTGTTGACCACGATGCCTGCTAGCGAGATGATACCCATACCGGTCATAATCAGCACAAATTCATCGCCGGACACGACATAGCCTAATAACACGCCGATCAAACTGAAGATGATGCTCAATACGATAATAAACGGATTGATCACCGAATCGAACTGCGCCACCAGAATAAAGAATATGGCCAGCAAGGCAATGCCGAAAGCACGGCGCAGAAAATTCTGGGCCTTGGCCTGCTCTTCCTGCTCGCCGGTAAACTCGTATGTCACGCCCTTGGGGAGCGGATACGTACTCATCAGCGATTTGAGCTGCCGGACGATTTCATTGGCGTTGTAATGCTCCTTGATGTTGGAATAAATGGTGACGACACGCTTCAAGTCTTTGCGCTTGATGGCAGAGTAGGTGGAGGTGTATTGCACGGTGGCCACGGCGGCGATCGGTATTTGGGAGATGCGGCCGTTGGCCGGATTGCGGAAGGTGATTTTCTGCTGCAACAGGTCATCTATGCGGTTGCGATATCCGGGCGCCAGACGGATGTTGATGGGATACTCGTCTTCGTTGATTTTAAACTTGGAGGCTTCCTTGCCGAATACGGCGGTGCGTATTTCGGAGGCGATCTGTGCCGTGGAGATTTGAAAGCGGCGGGCCGCTTCGCGGTTGATATGGACGAGTAATTGGGGCTTGTTGAGTGACACGTCGGTTTTAAGCTGCTCGATCCCCCCGATGTGCTGTTTGTTGAAGAAAGCAATGAGGTCGCGTGCCGTGGTCAGCAGGGTATCCAGGTCTTCTGACTGAAGCTCAATATTGACGGGTTTGCCGGTGGGCGGTCCGGCCTTCTTGCCTTCGACCGTGATGGTCACACCCGGAATATCACGGACGGCATCGCGCATGGCCTCCATGGCGTCTTTGGTACTGAGGCCGTGACGCTGCAGATCCGGCACAAAAGTCACCGTAAAACGGGCTTTGTGGGGCGAGTTGCCCGGATCAGGCGGGCCGTTGGGATCAGCGGTGTGCTCACCGATTTGAGTGAGCATCTCCTCGACAATGGATTCGTAAGGTTGGAGCGCCTGGCGGATGCGGACTTCGATGTCGCGCATCACTTTGTCTGTGGCCGTGATGTCGCTGCCCAGCGGGAGTTCTACAAAGGCGTTGATATAATCGGGATCCGGCGCCGGGAAGAACTTGACCTTGGGGGCATGAGTGGCAAACAGGATAAACGAAGCGATAAGGAGTAAAACGGCGACTCCCAGGGTCACAGCCGGTAGTTTGAGCGCAAAGCGTACGAGTTTGTCATAGCCGCGCTCCAGCACAGGCAGCCACTTGTCCTGGAAGACGGCCGCGAAGGGATTGAAGACAAAGACATTGACCAAGGAGATGAGCACAATGAAGCCGAGCAAATTGCGCAGTGTCAGCCAATGCATGAAATGAAACAACAGGGCCAGCACCACCAACACGGCCGAAGTAATGAGTACAGCGCGACGGCTATTGCGCTTGCGCTCAGGCGAATGGTCTTGCAGCACCATAAAGTGCGCGGCCAGGACAGGATTGATGACCAGACCGACGAAGAGCGACGAGGTCAGCACGATAATCAGTGTGATGGGCAGGTATTTGAGAAAGCTCCCCATCATACCCGGCCAGAAAGCCAAGGG
>JALVEF010000362.1 GCA_027031185.1 Saprospiraceae bacterium | reverse complement strand
AGGTAGGGATATGGCCCGGCAAAAGATTTATATATGGCAACGTACATGTCTCCGTATGGAGTTATTTGTATGTCTCCAAAATTGTTGGGGGCACAGTCATATACTTTGTACTTTGAGTTGTTGATGTCCTGGTTGGTACCGGCTTGCAGGTCAAATTGATAGAGTGCATGATCTTGAGTTTGGGCGGTACTCACATATACAAATTTTCCGGATGGAGAAAACGCAGCCCTCCCGGCCCCGGGAATGGCCTGGATGGTATATTTTAGTGTTAGCGTTCCGGTAGTATTGTCGAAATCAAAAATTTCTGTTTTTGAATTTTGCCCCATCGGGTATGGTCCGATTTGATGAAGCACCAGCTTCGAATCTTGAGACCCGACTATGTTGCCCGCACCCTGCCATGAACCGGAACCGCCGCTGACATAACTCCCTACATGTTGAATAGCGGGAGGCGAGATCCCGCTTTGCGTTACTAAATAGACGTAAAACGCATCGCTGTTCATTTTGTGTGTCACAATCCAGTAATCCACACCATTGCAATGCTTGATAGCAGCGATCTTCTCTGTGTTAGGTCCGTACAGAAAGATATTTTTTTGGGAGGGGATAATTCCTCCGTTGCCGCCATCCAAACTCATGTCAATTTCATTGTAATAGTACCCCTGGGCGCTTCCAATAAAGTCAGCAGTGAACAAATAATAGCGATTCGGCCATCCGGGTCGGGGGACGATCACAGCAGATTGTGCGGAGGAGTAATGTCCTTTTAGATTGGCCCCGTTGAGCATGACCTGGTGATTGCGATTCCATACCGTTGTGCCGTCAGAATAAAAAAGTATCTGACCGGTGGCGGGATCAGATATGGAAGCGCATCCCTCTTTGGTGGTAATTTGTCCCCCATCCAGTACCGTCGGGGGATTGGTATTGAAGTCCAGACCGGCCCCTGCGCCAAAGTACCAGATATTCCACTCTTTCTGCGCATTAGAATAATTGAATGAAGCAATAAGGATAAGTATGATAGTATTGAATTTGACATTCATTTTATGTGTTCTTTTTGTATAGCTATGATGTTTTGATATGCAAATAATTCTAAAAACAAGGCTTCATCGTATTTTCTGATCGGAAGAAAGGAATTAGGCAACAGTCTGTAAAGCCTGTATTGAGGAGAGAGCAAATCAAAGAAGTCTTTGAAAAAGACCCGGCTGACTACATTGATACCTGTAATCTCAAACTGTATAGCCTTTATTTTTTTAGCTTCTAAACTTTTTTTCGCCCCCTTTAATACCTTTAACTCGTTCCCTTCTGTATCTATTTTTAACAAGTCAATATACTCGATCTGATGTTCGTCAATGAACTTGTCCAGTGTTTTTAATTCAATAACGGCCGAAGTGATATTTGAATTATTTTCAATAGATGCTTTATAGAGTGTGGCGTGAGTAGATTCATCATCCCCTTTCTTATAAAAAAGCTCAAAGGATCCCTCCTGATCGGACAAACCAATGTTGAAAAAATGGCTTCTGTCATCCGATAGGGCTTCCAATGTCCTGAAAGTTTTGGGGTTTGGCTCAAAGCCATAGATATGCCCCCAAAAACCGCTATTACGGCACATGGAAATGTAGTCTCCTTTATTAGCTCCCACATCGAAGATGACACTTGGTTGGTATTCCCGTACGAACCATGACAAAAAATGGCGCTCCCCCGTTAGCTCATGACTTGAGTAGTTAAGAATACCCAGACCTCGTAGGCCATAGCGCGCGATGGCCATATTTAATTTTGCAAATCTGGGCTTTGCGAAAAGCTTAGGGTACCACTTTTTGAAAAATCCTGTACTCAACGTATTGGTGTTTTGGTAAACAGATGCATCAAATGTACCATAATTTTTTTATCTTTTCCTATCTCCCGTTGAATTGATCTTTACACACCCATAGCTTTTCTTATTTGTATATCTCAACATGTGTTTCTGTACCCCCTCACACGGCCAACGGCCGTGTAAACTTTCATCTCACCTCAAGACCGGCCCAGCGCCTTGCGGTCTGCTTTCTTCATCTTTTTGACCACACAGTCGTAGGAATGGTCAATAAGACCCAACAAAAAATCGTCCGGCAACCCGCTGTCAAAGTACACCGTATTCCAGTGTTTCTTGTTCATGTGATATCCCGGGCGCACCGCATCCGGATATTGCTCCCGCAACTCCATGGCGTATGCCGGGTCGCACTTCAGATTGACCCGCAGGCGCTCTTCCGCCAGGTCCGTCAGCGCAAACATCTTGTCCAGCACCTTAAAGACCAGCGTATCCTGATCGAAGGGCAGCGATTCCGTCACCCCCTTTTTGCTCAAACAGTAATTTCGCAATTGTTCTA
>JALVEF010000361.1 GCA_027031185.1 Saprospiraceae bacterium | reverse complement strand
AGCTAGTATGTACAGATCGAACCGGTTTACGAGTTTATTTGCGGGAAATTTGCCCAATCTCTTCGTCAAAATGCTCACCGTAGCGCTGCTACGGCTGCGCTTTTGACTTCGACCTTGAACAAATTTGCACCCAACTAATTCTCGCAACCGATTCGCTCTGTACGTCAAATTTTCGATGCGTAGCAGCGCTACATGAGAAAATTTTACCAAAGACAGGCGCGAAAAGGCCATTTTAGCACAAAAACAAGGGGTGCTCAAACAGTTACAAGGCGAAGGTAGGTGCAAAAAGGGCATTTTAGCACAAAAACAGCGGGTACCTAAGCAGTTACATTCTAACTTTGAATTCTGTTCAGAAGTCACAGCAACTGCAATGTATTTCCGGCGGGTAACCGGACGTTTGGATCAGCCCGCCGGTCATGGGCCTTTTTGAGGGAAAGGATACATCCCAAGTGGTTGGTAACATGCGAGGCCCATAATGGTTTGTTTATACTGTGTTGGTATTTCGTTTTTCAAGACCTCTACCTACTCCCTCAAAAACTTCATAGTCCTCACACCGCTCCTGGATATGATTTGCAACACATACCCCCCCGGCCGCAGGCTGGCGACTGGGATGCTGCCGCCCGGCGGCCACATGCCCGTGCAGATGAGCCGGCCCGTAGGAGAGACAATCCGGTAGAGGACGGGGGTGGCCGGTGCCGGAGACAGGTAGAGCCTCGTGCGGGCCGGAACGGGGAAAATGTCCGGCGGGAGGTTTCCAGGTGCATCGGCGGTAGTAGTCAGCAGCGCACAGTCCGGGGCCCAGTAATTGCCCGAGATGACGAGCAGGGAGAGCAACTTCAACGTATTGGAGTAGTAGTCTCCCTCCGCGAAGTCGGCTGCCCGCACGTGGTCATACAGTGCATCGATCCAGTCCGGGTGGGCGGTGTCGGCCATGGCTGCCACGGCCAGCGGAGCGGTGAATGTGGGGTCGTTCCAGTCGTACAGCGCCGAACCGTCCAGGCGATACCCGTTGGAGATAAGGTCCGGATTGCCGCCCGTGGCGGCGCGGAGCCAGTCGTTGAGTTTCAAGATGGCTGTACGCGCCCGCATGTCACCGTATAGGAGCCAGTCCGTACCGAGGCGCCAGGGAACGCGGCAGGCATTGTAGGAGAAATACCCGTCCGTGCTGTCTTCAAGATAATAAGGGCCGGCCGGGGCCGGCGAGGTATTCGTCCCTACGATGAAGTCCGGCACCAGGCCGGTGGCGGGACTGTACTCGTCTTGTATGTCTTCGATCAGGTTGTAGCAGGCACTCGTGACGGCGTTCCAGGAAGAGTCCAGGCAGGCAAAGCACTTGAAATGGTCCGCGATGAAGTCCGATGGGCGGGCACCGAAGTAATAGGCCGGTTCATCCGGTGCACACCAATCGCCCAGTTGGACGATGTCCGTCAGGGGATTGACTTCGGCCTGGCGGACAGCCGACACGAGCGTGTCGGCTTCCGCCAGGTAATGGATGGTGCCGCCGCTGCCCCACTGTGCGTGGGCGAGCAGGAGGGCAAAGGCAATATCTATGTCTCCGTCGCTGGCCGAATCGTCGTCATCGCCGGGCGGGTCGTCGCAGGTCACCTGCTGCCAGTCCATCAGGGCGGGATGGAGGAGGCTGGGATGCGCTTTGTAGTACCGGAACAGCCCGTCGAAAAGCTGCTTGGCATCCGGATCGTAGCCGGCCATCAGCGCCGTGATCATCATGCCGTAGCCGTGGGCTTCGGAGACGGTGCGGGCACCATCGCCCGTCAGGACGTAGTATTGATCCGCCGGGCCGCAATCGTGTTTCAGATAGGCGGCCTTCCACTGGGTGTATAGAGCGGCGGTCTGTGTGTCCAGCTCGCCCTGGGTGTAAGTGGTCGGTTGGATGTGGGCGCCCGCATACGCGGTATGGTGTGGGAAGGGGAATGCCGGTGTTTGCGCACCGGCATCGGGCGCCGCACCTGTCAAGATGAGTAAGATGAAAAAGAAGTGCCACGCCCGCCCGGTACGGCCGGTGTGCCTAAGTGTTCTTTTATTTGATGTGCTCCGGTCTTTCATGATTTGGCGCAAAGATGGGACAATATCCTAAACCATACAGGCGCGTGAGCGTCTGTAAACTTTTTTTGTCCCGCACTTACTTGCCCCAAAAGCGGAGCAAATAACACACTTCGAGCAAAAAGCCTATGCGGAAGAACCAAAGCCAAAATCAAGCAAAGCAAGTTAGTGCGGGGCCGCTACACCGTCACACCGTTACACCGTTTTTTGGCAGGCCGGATTTTCGGAAGTGAGCTCGCCAATCGAATATCCGCTCACATATTTCGCCGGTACTCGCCACCCACTTCAAACAGGGC
>JALVEF010000360.1 GCA_027031185.1 Saprospiraceae bacterium | reverse complement strand
TCTTCCACAAAGTGCCTATCATTGACGAGGAGCGCGCCGCCCTCGCCGCACTGGATATTCATAATGGAATTAAAGCTCAACACACCAAAGTGCCCGATGGTCCCCAGGTGGCGATCACCCAAATAGGCGTCTATGCAGTGGGCGGCATCCTCGACAACGTAAAGCCCGTGCTTATCCGCGATGGTCATAATCGTCGCCATATCACAGGCGACGCTACCATAGTGCATGGCCACGATAACCTTGGTGCGCGGCGTGATAGCCGATTCAATCTTGCCCTCGTCAATATTCATCGTGTCGGGCCGGATGTCCACAAAGACGATTTTGGCGCCCCGCAACGCAAAAGCATTGGCGCACGACACAAAATTGAAAGAGGCCATGATCACCTCATCACCCGGGCCGATATCCAGAGCCAGTGCCGCCATCTCCAATGCCTGGGTGGCCGATCCGGTCAGATAGAGATGTGGGCAGGCGGTCAGCTTCCGAAGTTTGTCAATCGCTTCTTTCGAAAAATAAGAACCCGTATCAAAGACTGCCTTGTCAATCATATCCCGGCAATAGGCGGATTCTTTGCCGCTGACAAAGGCTTTGTGAAATGGGATCTCTTCCTGCATAGCTTCATTGTATCAGCGCATAATGACCAGTTTGCCAAATGACTTGGCAAAATACGGATCCGCCGATGTTTTGTAGTGCTTAATGGCCCGGCCGTCTCCATCCTTGACAATAAGCCGGTATAAATACACCCCGTTGGCCAGCAAGTCCCCATATTCATCGCGGCCGTCCCAGGCATAGTCCGTCAGGTGGCGGCCGATGCGCAGCGGGCCGATTTCATCTTGGGTAATCTCACGCACCACCTGCCCGGAAAGCGTCATGATTTGAATCTTGAACACGTCCGGGGCCTCGCTCCCCGTCAGCGTATAGGCAAAGCGCACGCGTGTGGAGAAGGGGTTGGGATATGGGACGACCCGGGAGATCATCTGCTCATGGACAACCTTAAAATGTATCTTGTACCGCAGGCGCGGTGCATTGCCGGCCTTGTCCTGCACGTCCACCCGCAGCGCGTAAACGCCATCCTCCGGCAATGTGGGACGCAACGTCACCTTCGCCATATTCATCGTATCCTGCGCCGGCTCAAATACGACGGCCGGATTGTCGAAATAATAGCGTCGCTCCACGCCGGACGGATCCACGATTGACAGTTTGATGAGTGCCGTATCATCCAGCAGGAAGAATGTGTTTTCATCGTCAAGTTCAATGCGAATCTCCGGCGTAGCGGACACCAGATCTCCATCCAGGATGCGGACACCGTCAAAGAACACATCCAACACCGGATTTTGGTCATCGGCACGGACATAGAAGTCCTTCAGGCCAAAATTATTGCCGTGAAACAGCTCCGGCTGGTCATCATTCGGATTGACCTCCACGACCAACTGATTGGGGCCGGCCGTCAGTCCGGACGTGGGCAGACTAAACCGCACCGTATCCCGCGCACCGGCGGCCAACGGCCCCTGCCGCCAGGTCTGTGTGGTCACACCATTGTACCGGTCTGTGATGCGCAGGGAGACCAACACGCTATCAAAATCCCGGGGAGAAATATTCTCCACCATAGCCGCCACACGAAGCGTATCGCCCTGCTGTATGGTGTCCCGGTAAAACTCAAAATACACCGACGCATCCAGCGCCATCTCCGGAAGGGGCGCGTACGTCACCTGCCAATAATCCAGGTCGGCGGCCGTCCGCTCGTCGGGGTCGTCCAGTTTATACCGGAGCAACAAGTATGGGTACTGATCCGCATCCACGCCGGACAGATCCAGCACCGGTGTACCGACATCACCAAATAGTAAGGTCGTATCCGTCTTTGTGGCATCCAGCCCATACACATCGAGCGTGTCCGCATCCGTCGAGTCGGCATTGATGCCGAGCCAGGACAGTTGCTGCCAGGCCGATGCCGGACCGATCGGCCGCGTAGCAATGGTACCCGAGGAACTCTTTACGGGTATAAAGACTTCGGTATAAATGGTGCTCTGCTGGTCCGGTGCAATATCTTCCGCCAACTTGCCCATCCCTTTCCGGAACACAAAAGTGTAAGGCACCGAACCGAGATTCTCCAACTGCCGCACCTGTTCCGCCCCCTGTGCTTCCAGCACAGAAAAGATATTTCGCCCCAGATTGATGGAATCGGCGGCCCACAGTTCCGGATGATAATCCTGCATCGAATCCTGCAGCACCGTAAACGCCCATACCCAACTACCATCCGGTATCGTATCCACAAATTTCATCACCAGGTCGCGTTCACTCTCTGTATTCGTCGGAAAGGCAAATACATACGATCCGGATGGATTCACACTGCCGTACAAACCACCAGCT
>JALVEF010000359.1 GCA_027031185.1 Saprospiraceae bacterium | reverse complement strand
GGATGACCCCAGCCAGGTACCTGATCCCTATGCGAATATAAATCTTGTGGAGGCAAATCCAGATGAAGACTACTGCTACCACCCCAGCCCGCCTCCACCTCTTCCCTGTCCACATGAACCGTGTTATACCCTGGAAGACTTAAAGGAGGGCTATCCGACATCAGAGAAGGTGGAACAAAACCGTCAGCAGTATTTTGACAACTATCGGGCTCTTCAGCAGGCCCTTTCGGAAAAAGAACAGGCCGCGCTTCAAAAAGACACGACGTTATTGGAGCAGAAGCAACGAGCATGCGCGTATTACCAGGAAAAGCTTAGTGAAGCTGCTTATATGGGCTTTTTATACACGGTGTTGGATTCTACCGGACTGCAAGCGGACAGTGTCCCCGTTTGGTTGGAACGCCTGCACACCTTCGAAGCGGAAATCAAACGTTCGGAATGGTATCGTCAAAAGGGGCTGGCAGGTCTGGCTGAGGCGATTCTGGATCAGCTTCCCGGCAAGATGGACTTGTCGCCATCTTATCAGCAGGATTTGGCATTGTACCGTGAACTGCGAGAATTAGCGAATGGTGAATTAGATGATGCCGCCTTGTACCAATTGGAATCGGCGGCAAACAGTGACTTCCGCTATTCATCGGCTTATGCCAAGAATGTGTTGAGTCGCTATGGTGTGTATTATCCCCCTGTGGCCTTTGAAATCCCAAATGAAGTGAGATCCAGAGTAAAACTTTGGACAGAGCAGGCAGACGCCAATCCGCCAAAAGCCGATGTCACTCCCAATCCTTCCAATGGCTATGTCCGCATAGATTGGACCAAACTCCATGCGGATGGAGAAGCTGTCACGGTGGAATTGCGAGACCGGAGCGGCAATCTGCTTCGCACGGTAACAACTGCACCCGGTCAACATTCGGTGGATATCTCGCTTGAAGCCTTTGGGGATGGTGTGATTTATTATACACTGAGAACCAGAGACAAGACGCTGGATAGCGGTCAGGTGATTTTGAATAAATAAATTTTTCCGGCACTTCCCATGTTTCGTGGGAAGTGCCTTCTTTAAAATTCACGCAAGATGCGCACGAAACTCATTATCATTTTGCTGCTTTTGACACGATTCGGTCTAAGCCAAAACGGCTTTTTTACCCTTCCTGATATAGATGCCGCGTTGATTTCTTTGGAGGATATGGTCGTGGATGATGATACCATTGTCATCTATGGTACTATGGGCAAGGAGAACCCGATACGGTGGGGGCGGTACTATGCCAAGTTTGATACGCTCGGCAATTTGCTGGAGGTTTCAGAAATAATAGCTGATAGTGTGTGGCTTATTTCAAGTGTGTACGGCAGCAATCTGATAAAAACACCGGACGGGGGATATGCTATTATGGGCTCCTACCGTGTCTATAATCAAGACAGCAGTGCGTTAAAGGTTTACACTTATTTGATGAAGGTCAGGCATGACTTATCGCTGGACTTTATCAAATTTTACCAAAATCCCGGTTATAAGATATCTTTAAATTACCACTTGATTAACTATAAATCCGGTTATTTGCTGTTCGCGAGTCAACAAAAAGCCGGTGAGCACGGATCAAATTGGTTTGTACGAGCCGTAGATGCCACCGGTGAAGTGCTGTGGAAGCAGTCATATTACAAGCCGGAGTCATACAATCAAATTCGTGATGTCTTGGTACCGGATAGTAATGAGATTGTGATATTGGGTAATTCACGTGATAATTTGCCAATATCGGCCCCCCCATCTGATGGTTTTATTTATCCCGTTTTGATGGCTATAGACTCGCTGGGGAATGAGAAATGGAAATGGAATTGGGACGGGGTTGTTACCGGACTACGAGACAATGGGAAAACTTTTACTCAAACTCCGGACGGAGGGTTTCTTATAGGTGGTTCGCGCATGGTTGTGATTGATGACTGGGGAGTTCGCTTTAATGCTTTGATTACAAAATTGGATTCAAATTTCAATATCATCTGGCGACATGAAATTGATACCATACCAGCAGATAATGGTTTGATAACAAGTATTGTCAAGACGCCCGACGGGCATTACCTTATTAGTGGTGGTACTTACACTACGTACCTTATGGATAATGATACCATGGTCTATGGCTGGTCCAGTTTTTATCATGGGAAGTATGATCTGGACGGTCATCATCAATGGGAGCGGCGGGATTCCGGAATTGTGCACCAGGAATTTTACTATCAGGGTTACGTGGTGCGTTCGGCCTTGTTGTCAAGCGGCAGTATTGTATCGGCGGGGAGTTGTCTGAATCCGGAGAAGGATTTTATAGAGTGGGCCTTTCTGATTAAGTTGTCACCGGACGGCTGCCTGGATACCTTGAATTGTTGGAGTGTG
>JALVEF010000358.1 GCA_027031185.1 Saprospiraceae bacterium | reverse complement strand
AAGCAGAAGATAGGCTTGAGAGAGCCAAGGAATATGGGCGAAACAAAATTTGTGTTATTGATGAAGAACCAATGACATTTGAAGCGTATGAAAAGGCTCTTGCGCATGCAGAAAACATTTGTACTTGGCTGCGTAAGGAAAGTGGACTGTCTACGGGGGGGCTCTATAAGTTTCTCTATTTTGATGAGTGCAGAAAACGTATAAAAAACAAAAGTGCACGTAATGACGATTATGCCTGGATGGCTCGTATGGGCTATCACATGGCTAGGTTGTTGCCAAAACATTGTGACAATCAGCAAGATAGTGAAATATTCCAAACTTTTCTGGAATTATTTGATATTTCGCAAAAACAATCCGGATGGTCTGACGGGAGTTATAAACCAGGCGTGCGTCTGGCAATCAGCCACGCGCTATACAGAAATAGGTAGGGAGGTAGCATGAATCATCCAAATCCAAGCAGCAATCACTATAGACAGAAAGAAAATCGTGGCAAACAAACACCAAATAAACAAGAGCTACGTCCTGCTGTACCTGAGAGTTATTTTGACGAAAATGAGGAATTACGTGCTGAGCTTTATGGTGATGAAGCGCAAAAATGGGCAAAATATATGAAAGATGTGAACACATCACAGATTCGTAGATTCTATGCCCAAATTATAGCAGACAAAAGAAAATTTGAATTGAAAAATTCTGAAAGTTCCAATGCAGCACGTTTGGCAATGGCTGTCCTTAAAGCCAATACGGCCTATGCCGGAGCACGAGATAAGAAAAATAAAGTCCTTGCTGACTTTGCCGATCATAATGCAAAGCTTGTTAAGTCAATTAAAGACTTCATGGCATTTTGCCGACATTTTGAAGCTATTATTGCTTGGCATAAAGTTTGTAATAAAAAAAGGGGTTCGTAATGGGCATTAAATATTTGGGACAGGTTCGGATTACCGCTGATATAATTATTAAGACTGGTTTGCATATCGGAGCCGGTAAGGACAGTGTAGAAATTGGTGGAATTGACAGCCCTGTTGTTAAAACACCACAAGGAGACCCCTATATTCCTGGCTCCAGCCTTAAGGGCAAGCTTCGTTCGCTTTTGGAATGGGCGTTTGGTAAAATCAGGGATGATGGAAAGCCATGGGACGGTGCAGGAAACTGTCAGTCGGATGATGTCATTTTACGTATATTTGGTTGTTCTGCCGGTACGGATGATTGGAAAGCGGGGCCTGGGCGTTTGCTTGTTCGTGATGCCATGATTGATAGCATATGGCGGGATAAAATGCTTGATGCTGGTCGCGAACTAACAGAATCAAAAACCGAAGTTGTTATTGATAGGGTAGCGGGAAAAGCAGGAAAGGCAGGCGCCCGCCAAATAGAAAGGGTGCCACCTGAAGCAAAATTCAAATTTGAGGCGGTCTTTAAAATCTACGATACAGATAATGATAACGGTAAGAGAGATCGTGAATGTCTGGCGTGGTTAATACAAGGGTTTGACTTCCTAGAAAATGACTCACTCGGTGGATCGGGATCTCGTGGTTATGGGCAGGTCAAATTTGAAAATGTTTATATAAGTGGCTCTGAAGAGAATAAAAAACGTCTGGACGGAAATGAAGTTAAATTTCGTGATAAAACATTTAGCCCAGATAAGCCGGATAGTGAATTAGAAAAAGCCGTTGATGCAGTTCTTGGAGTAGCTATCTGACATGTCTTTGTTTCGTGCTACTCTAAAACTGGAATCTGCTTTGGGAACCCCATTAGCAGGTCCGACACTTTTTGGGCAGTTATGTTGGATAAAACATGAAATGAAAGGAGAAGCCGAGTTAGAAACATGGCTTTCGAATGAAGACAATTTGTGGAAAATATCTGACGGATTTCCGCATGGTTATTTACCAAAGCCTTTAATTCACCCCGATTTTTCCCGCCAAAAAAACTTGGAAACCAAGGACCTAAAAACAAGAAAGAAATGTATTTATGTCAGGCGTAATGTCTGGCTTGACCACCGTGACAATTGGGACGAATACACTCTTGTTATTGAAAATTTTATCAAGGAACCAGTTTTAAGCCACCGCCTTGCCCACAACACAATTGATCGGCATGGAAGAGGCACTGTGGAAGAAGGCGGTCTGTTCTTTCTGGATGAGGATTGGCGTTTTGCCAAACAGGGATTTAACAAGATTGATATCTATATTGAAGCATCACAAAAAGATAAAGATGAAATATGGGAGTTATTGACACTATTGGGGAATTACGGGTTTGGACGGGATGCCTCAACAGGTCGTGGGCGTTGGCAGGTTGAAGATATTGTAGAAGACATGGAACTCGCATCTGGCACAGGCCAGCGACTTATGAGTTTGAGCCGTGGTGTTTTAACGCCTGAG
>JALVEF010000357.1 GCA_027031185.1 Saprospiraceae bacterium | reverse complement strand
AATTCCGGCTTGAAAATCCGCCCAATTGGCAAGGCCGATGAAGCGGGTGCGGTAGTACAGGCGTACGGTCCGGTAGTTGACGGGCACCCGGCTCCACTGGAATTTGTAATTGGCTCCTGCTATGTATTCCGGGGTTTGACCTTCGCGCTCCTGAAGTATGGGTGTGGCCAGGTCAAACAATGAAAAATGCATATCTTGCCCCCGGGCCGGATGAACGGCCAGGAGTAAGGCGAGACTAGCCCATTTGCGAAGTATTTGCATGGCGTGCAGCATTTGCCTTGTTTCTTTTACGGGGTTTTGTCTGGGGCGATACAAGGTACAAAAGAAAACGGATATTGGAAGTGCTCCCCACATCCACAGCGCTTAAAGTAGGTCTAACCGGCGGGATCGGCGCCGGTAAGACCACTGTTGCCCGGATCTTCGCTACACTCGGCATCCCCGTCTATTATGCCGATGATCGGGCGAAATATCTCATGACACACGACGCCGCTTTGGTGGGTAAAATCCGCCGCCTGCTTGGATCACAGGCTTATCTGCCGGACGGACGATTGAACCGCGCGCATGTTGCGCAAGTTGTTTTTAGCCAAACTGATATGCTGGATAGGTTAAATCAAATTGTACACCCTGCCGTGCGGCGTGATTATGCACGATGGCACCGGGCGCAGCGGAATATCCCTTATACTTTGTATGAGGCGGCGTTGATTTTCGAGACCGGCGGGGAGCGGGATTTGGATGCGGTGATTGAGGTCTTTGCGCCCAAGGTGTTGCGCATCCGGCGGGTGCGCATACGGGACGGACTGACGCGCCGGCAGGTGTTGGCCCGGATGGCGCGGCAGATGGATGAGCGGGAAAAACGGCGCCGTGCAGACTATGTCATCGTCAACGATGGCCGGCGGATGCTCATCCCCCAGGTGTTGGACGTGCACCGGATGCTTTTGCACCGGGCGCAAACAAAAGTGGATTAGTTTGTTTGTAAGGTAGTGATTTTGCCGGTACAGACCGATGTAAAAATTTGAAGGTGAAGCCAAAAGAAACACATTTCAAAGCGCCGGTGGTGCCGGCGGGCCGCCCCTTCGTCATCAGCGGCCCCTGCGCGGCGGAGACGGAAACGCAAGTACTGGAGACGGCCCGGCTATTAGCAGCCGACGGGCGGGTGGACTACTTCCGCGCGGGCGTGTGGAAGCCGCGTACGATGCCGGGCAGTTTCGAGGGCAACGGACAAAGTGCCTTGCCCTGGCTGCAGCGCGTGCAGCGCGAGACGGGTTTGCGCGTCATCATTGAAGTGGCCAAGCCGGCTCACGTCGAGGCAGCGCTGGAAGCGGGCATGGATGCTTTTTGGATTGGTGCCCGCACGACGGTCAATCCCTTTTTGGTGCAGGAGCTGGCTGATGCGCTGCGCGGTACGGACCTGCCGGTCTTTGTCAAGAATCCGATCAATCCGGACGCCAAATTGTGGGCCGGTGCGGTGGAGCGCATTCGCAAGGCGGGCATCACGTCCATCGGGCTGATTCATCGCGGCTTTTCTCACTACGGCCGCACCGAGTACCGCAATCCGCCGCATTGGCAGATTCCGATCCAAATGATGGTGGAATATCCCGACTCGATTATGCTGTGTGACCCCAGCCATATCGGTGGGCGGCGCGACTTGATTTTTGAGATTGCCCAGAAGGCGCTCAATCTCAATTTTGACGGTATTATGGTGGAGGTGCATCCACAGCCGGCGAAGGCGCTCAGCGATGCCTCCCAGCAGTTGACGCCGAAGGCTTTCGCAGATGTGCTGGACCGTCTGATCCTTCGCAAAGACTTTCAGGATGACGAGCGCATCCAGCAGGAGTTGGGCGTCATGCGAAGTGATATTGACGACCTGGACGCGGAACTGGTGCGCCTGCTGGCCAAGCGGATGGAACTGGTGGCGCACATCGGCCGATTCAAGAAGGCCAACGGCATCACTATCCTGCAAAGGAAACGGTGGGAACAGATCATGAAGCGTTTTTTGGAGATGAGTGCGCAGCTGGGGCTGCGCGAGGACTTTGCACGGCAGATCATCACGCGCATCCACGAGGAGAGTATTAAGCGGCAGGAGGAAATCTTTGGTCAATTAAAAATTAAAAATTAAAAATAGGGTTGAGCGCTTCGCGCTTGCAACGCTGGGGCGAAGTTGGAGGCAGACTCCCCGGATTTCATAGGATACTAGCTCCGTCGGCTAAAGCCGACGGCAAGGCAAAGCAATGCAATGCAAGGCAAGGCAAGTCCCGCACTTACATGCTTTGCCGGGTTTTGGCTTTGCCCCTTTCCGCTTATGCTTTTTGCAAGATGAGCGCTATTTGCTTCGCTTTTGGGGCAAGTAAGTGCGGGACAAGTAAAGCGCCCCTATC
>JALVEF010000356.1 GCA_027031185.1 Saprospiraceae bacterium | reverse complement strand
CGATGGCCGGGACGAGTTGTTTTTGTGTTATCTTGGCCGCATGGAGGCGTTGACCTTTTGTGTGATACCGTTTGGCACACCGGCGTTTGACGAATGGGTGGCGCTGCGCGACCGCGTATTGCGCGCACCGCTCGGCTTGCAATTCGCCCCCGCCGATCTGGCAGAGGAATACGCGCAAATCCATTTGGGCGTGTACGATGGAAGTTGGCAGTTGTTGGGCGGCCTGGTCCTGATACCGGCAAACAACGGTGTGTGGAAGATGCGTCAGGTGGCCGTCCTGCCGGAAATGCAAGCGAAAGGGATTGGTCGCGTGCTGGTCAGCCATGCCGAGGCGCTGGCACGGGCCAAGGGCTGCCGTCGCATCGTATTGCATGCGCGCCGCGCGGTGGTGAGCTTTTACAAGAAATCGGGCTACCGGCCCATAGGCCGCCCCTTTACGGAAATCGGCATCCCGCATCAGAAAATGGGCAAAGACATCGCCTCATAAGAGAAGACCTCCTGCAGACCGCGCCGCTGCTATACGCACGCCCGTGCGTATAGCACCGGCGCGCACAAAGTGGAAAAAGCCCAATGCATAGTCGTTATGAACAGGTTTGGGACTTGGGAATGTCGAACACCGATACTTCGACAGGCTCAGTACAGGTTAACGAATGGAGATTTAATAAGTGGATGGTTCGACAGGCTAGGCCACTTCGACGGTTCGACAAGTTTCGCTCCTACGGAGCTTGCAATGTGGTTTTGGCTTTGGGCTACTACAAAGGTTTTGTCCCTACGGGACGGCTTTGGCGATTTGATAAAATTCCCGCTCATCTCCGATCATTAATTTGGGCAATAGCTTTAAAAACAGGAGCAGCTAAACAGTTACATTTGGAAGAATGGGAGCGGGCTCGCTGAGCTTGTCGAAGCGCGGAACCCCGATTTGCTGAAGTACTACATTCAGGAATGAGCCCCACCGAGCCTTTGACCGGAAGTTTTGCCGGCTGACGGGGCTAAAGCCCCGCTTGTTTTTTTGGCTTTTCGTTCCCGTCGGCTAAAGCCGACGGCAATGCAATGCAATGCACTACAAAGCAGAGCAAGGGCTTCTTTCTTACCTATTCATGCAACAAAGCCTTCGACATCCACGAAAATGCCTGTTTTATCCCTAAAAACAGGAGTTTTGTAAGCTCCGAATATTTTGCCGGCGGGCGCCGGCAAAAGGCTAATCGGTGCTTCCTGGCAACTGTTTAGATCTCAAACCTATAAGGTTTTGGAAAGCTTATAGGTTTTATCGGTTGGCTACAAAGCTTTCGTCCCTACGGGACTACGGTACATCTGCGCGGGATTCATTTTCAAATCCCAAATCTAAAATCTAAAATCCTGTACGTCCCGGAACAAATCGCTTTGAGTAAACCATAGCCAATGAATCACTCCCCGTGCACTCCACCGGTATGATGCCATTCAACGCTTCAATATCTCAACCATACGAGGCCAGTCCCTGGGGATGTTGTTGCTTCCATGGATAAGACTGATGGCTTTAAAAAGACCATCGGGCTTTTTATCTACCAGTAAAGCCGCAGTCGTTTTTTCGCCATTGGACGCCAAGGGGTACAGTCTGGCACTGTCAAGGTTCAGACCAATGATTTTCATAATCCACATCAGCCAAGCGCTCTTCCCAATCTCTGACTTGGATATCGACACACGGGTATTAAAGCCTGATATGTAAATGACTGACTTATCCGCCAAATGTCGCGTCAGGGCATCCGTATAAATGCGGATGAATGGGCCGATATGCCGAATAAAACGATCCTTGTTTGGAAATCTCGGGCTATGAAATGGAATGCTTTCGAAGGTTATCATAGAGTCCTTTCCCAAGCCATCTTTGATGGCAAACTGTTTTTCAATGCGGGATTTGCTGTTCGGCTTTCGAAAGTCAGGACTCGAATAGAAATTTCCCAATACAGCGGAGAGCTCATGATAAGACAGGGCGGTATTTTTCACCACTGCCGACTGGCCTTTCAGGATGAGATCGCGCCGCTGAAAATCGTTTAATGCCCCGGGATTGGTGGCCAAAAAATAGAGTGGATCCGTGCCTTGGCCATACGTCAGATACGGCTCCGGCAGATAATCGAGGGCAAACTTCTGTTTAACGTATTGGGAAGGTTCCGGGTCCAGACGTCCCTTTTTCCAGTCTGCCCAAAGTTTTTCACACAAGTCCAAATATTCCATAGCTTTTTTGTGCAAAAAAACATCGTAGAGTGCAAAATCAATAAACTAAGAGTTTCTTTAGCCCGTCGTCCAGACGGGATACTGCCATAAATTGTTTTTCGAGGGTGGGAGCAAACGGAATGGGTGTGTCCAGTGAAGCCACACGCAGGACGGGGGCATCCAGGTACTCG
>JALVEF010000355.1 GCA_027031185.1 Saprospiraceae bacterium | reverse complement strand
AGCCGGCCCCATGGCACGAATGGAGAGCCCCTCATCATTGTGCCCTTTGTCATAGGTCTTTTCCCAGACCGTATTTCCGTTTTCATCCAACTTACACACGTACAGATCCCTGTCAAAGCGCCTGGATACATCCTGAGTGGCCGGATCCAACTTGGAGCGGTAGCCCGTCACCACATAACCACCGGGCACCTCCGTCACATCGCGCGCCCCGTCAAAGTAGCTCCCACCGAACGTATGCGCCCATTCCACCTGACCCGATGCATTGCATTTCAGCGCAAAAGCATCTTCCGGCCCATGGAGACTATCAAATACACCGTCCCCGGAGCTGGTGGTGCCCACTACTATAAACCCCCCGTCAGACGTCAAACGGATACTACTCACCCGATCCGGGCCGCTGCCCCCGTACAGCCTCTTCCACACGACCTGCCCCTGGCTATCAAAGCGAAGTATCAGGATATCCTGACTGCCATAGCTATAGCCTATTCCGGCAATATCGCGCGAGCGCGTCGTGCCGGCAGCCAGACAGCCGCCATCGGATGTGGCGGCGAGGCCGGCCGCCACATCCTCCTGGCTCCCCCCTGCCATTGTCCGGCTGAGTTCATTGCCATTCGAATCGGTGCGTATGAGCAGAAAGTCCCCGCGCCCCTTGTAAGCCACATTGTTGACGGCATACGTCGTACCCAACAGGAAATAGCCGGCAGCCACACGACATATCCCCGCTCCATAGTCCATGCCCACGTTGCCGTAAAGCTTACTATCGAGCGGAATCCCCGAAGTGTCTGTCAACACCAACAGCAAATCATAGCCCCCCGAAAAATCGGGACGGCTACCCAAAATGGCAAAACCGGAAGAAGCCGGTGCAACCGCTGCCGGCCATTCTTCGACATCACTGCCATAAGTGTAATACTGAGCTGCCAGGACTCTCATGACAAAAAGCCCCAAAAGTAGAGATAGTGTTCGCTTGGCCATAGTGCTTACCTCGTGCATAGGTAACTATCACGCACTCCGCGCAATAGTGAAAAGACCGCCAAAGTTAAGACGAAGCCTGTACATTTGTGCTCCAAAGGCATTTTTGGCAATGAAAACCTCGCTATTTCTTTCCTTCTTCTTAATTTTTGGGTACCTCCATGCCACCATCCAAGTCTCCACGGACCGGCCGGACGCCGCCTATCAGGCCGGAGAGACCATTATTTTCAGAATTCAGTCCAATGTCACCGGACCGGCCCGATACGAAATCCGCTACTCCAATACCGGCAAAGTACTGGAAAAAGCGGATTTGAATCTGACCGCCTGGCTGGTGACCGAAGTGCACTTTACACCCCAAAGTCCCTGCTTTGTCGTTTGCATGGTTTCCCAATTTGCACAAAGCGCTATGGCCGGCGCATCGGTATCCCCCTTTGATTTGAAGCCCTTCGAGCCGGAGCCGCCCGACTTCGACATCTTCTGGGACGGCATCAAAGCCCAACTTGCCCAAGTCCCTATTGACCCGCAGTTGACTTTCCTCTTTGCCACCGCTGCCAGCACCACCTATCGCATCAATCTCGCCGGACTGGACAACCGCCGCGTCTATGGATATATCACCATCCCCAACACCACCGGCCCATTCGCCGCCGTCTTGCAAGTCCCACCCTATGGTGCACAACCCGGCAATGCGCTCCCCTTTGATTATGCCGCCGAAAACCTGGGCGTCATCGCCATGTCCATCAGTATCCACAATGCCGAACCCGACACCCAGGACCCCAACGCCTATCAACCCGACGAACCGGCCAACAAAAACACCAACTACTACAAATATGCGTTGACCGCCGCCATACGCGCCATTGACTACATTTACTCCCGGCCGGACTTCAACGGTTCCGAACTGGCCCTCTTTGGCATCAGCCAGGGGGGCGGCCTCGCCATTTCGACCGCCGGCCTGGACAGTCGTGTCAAGCTGCTCATTGACGTCGTACCGGCACTCTGCCGCCATCACGGCTTGCGCTATGGCCGGCCATCCGGGCATCCGCATTACATCCTCAACGCCCGGCAAAACAACGGTGACCCCGCCTATGAAGCAGCCGTCACCGAAGCCACCAAATATTACGATGCCGTCTATTTTGCCAAACGATACAAAGGGCCCTCGCTCTCCTTGTTCGGCTATGTGGACCAAACCTGTCCGCCTGCGACCGGCTTCACCGCCAACAACAACCTGCTCGACGCCAAAATCATCGTTCATTCTGTCAAGGGAGGCCATGGCGCCTTTTTTGCCGGTCTGTACGATTGGTACAAATTCGTCCGCGGCTATTTCACGGACTTGCACCCCTACGACACGCCCGTACAAAATACGTCCTGGTACCAACTCAATGCAGGTCCCGACCAAAGTACCACATCCGGCACACCTGTCAATTTGCAAGCCGTCTTCTCCCTGGAAGGCACCACTTCGCAGGACTTGCCCATCCGCTGGGAAAAAGTATCCGGCCCGGGGCCGGTACAGTTTTCGTCGCCGTACAGCTACCAGACCACTGTCTCCTTTTCCCAATCCGGCAGTTATTTGCTGCGGGCCGTGGTGGAAGACAAATCCCACCTGGATCAAGACCAGGTCTGGTACGACATCGTGGACTACGTATGGATACACGTCCAGTGAACACTTTTTGACTATCGTAACTGTTTAGGTGCTCCTGTTTTTGTGCCAAAACAGGAGCACCTAAACAGTTACTGACTATCTAAATCATGGATATGAATTCGAAGGATGACGAATTGCGCGCCGGTCTCTATCTGCTGCCGGTTCCTCTGGCTCCGGAAGCAACCGATACCATCCCCTCCCGGGTACATCAGATATTGCTACAGATACGCCACTTCATTGTGGAGCGTACCCGCACGGCCCGGCGTTTCATCCGGAAAATGGCACCCGACTGTGTCATTGACGAGCTGGAGTTTGCCGAACTGGACAAGCATCGAGACAGCAATGACTATCACCGGCTCTTGGCCCCCGCGCTGGAAGGCAAGCCCGTCGCTTTGCTTTCCGAAGCCGGCTGCCCGGTCATCGCCGACCCCGGCAGCCGCCTCATAGCTACCGCCCACGAGATGGGAATTGCAGTATTTCCACTCGTAGGACCTTCCTCCGTTCTGTTGGCTTTGATGGCATCGGGAATGAGCGGACAGGCCTTTTGCTTCCACGGTTATCTGCCCGCCAAAAGAAACCTGCTTGCCGAAGCCCTCCGACGACTGGAACGCAACTCGGCACGGCACGGCCAAACGCAAATCTTCATCGAAGCGCCCTACCGCAACCACCAAGTGCTGGAAGAAGCGCTCAAAGTCCTGGCACCAACCACCCGCCTGGCCGTAGCCGCAGATCTGACTGCTCCACAAGAAACAATCCGGTCCGCCACCATTAAAGCCTGGCGCACCGCCCCACCGCTTCACCTGCACAAACGGCCAGCCGTTTTTGTATTGAGTGCGACAGCCGGATGACCCGCACAGGCCCGACCCACAGCCGGCCGAAGGCCGGCTACTCTTCTCAAATCTTTTCCTATATTTGTCGGCAGACAAAAGAACGACATGTCCAGCATCCACCAATTCAAGGTAAAAGCCATTGACGGCGGCACCATTGACTTTGCAGACTTCAAGGGCAAAAAGATGATGATCGTCAACGTCGCTTCCGAATGTGGCTTCACCAATCAATACGCCCAATTGCAAGAACTCCACGAAAAGTTCAGTGACCGACTCGTCATTGTCGGCTTCCCCAGCAATGATTTCGGTGGACAAGAGCCCGGATCCGAAGCAGAAATCCTTGACTTCTGCCGTACACAATACCAGGTCACTTTCCCGCTGACCGAGAAAGTCAAGGTCAAAGGACGCAACAAACACCCCGTCTATCAATGGCTGACCGAAATCGGCAAAAACGGCGTTATGAACTCAAAAGTGGGTTGGAATTTTCAAAAGTACCTTATCAACGAAGACGGCCAGCTCGATGCCATGCTTTCTCCGGCCAATCCTCCCATCTGTGAACTGGTCCTCGCCTGGCTCAAAACCAAGTGATCGCATGTTTGACTTCATTCCCGGACAGGACATCATCAAGCAAGAACTCATCACCCTGGCACGTGAAAAACGCATCCCTCATGCCTTGCTTTTCGTCGGCCCCCAGGGCAACGGCGGCCTTGCCCTCGCCATCGCTTTCGCCCAATACATATTGTGCCAAAATCCAAACGATCGGGGAGCGTGCGGATCTTGCACACACTGTAAGCGCGTCGCCGCCCACGTCCATCCCGACATTCACTACTCATTTCCGGTCATAGCCCGCAAAGGCACCGAAGGCAAGTCCGCCGAATTTCTCACCGAATGGCGCCAACTACTCTCCCAATACCGCTTTCCCGCCGTGGCGGCCTGGACTGAAATCCTGGAAGCCGACAACAAACAACTCAATATCAACCGCAAGGAATGCTCCGAAATCATCTCTCGCCTGTCTCTCAAACCGGTGGAGACCGACTATAAAATCCAAATTATCTGGCTTCCCGAATACCTCGGCAAGGAAGGCAACCGACTGTTGAAGTTGATCGAAGAGCCTCCGCCCAATACTTTTTTCTTCCTCGTGGCACAAGACACATCACGCATCTTGCCCACCATCCTGTCGCGCTGTCAAATCATCCGCGTGCCGGCCATCCCCGATGAAACCATGGCACAATATGCCATCCATGCACTCAACCTGCCTTCGGCCAAAGCGGCCACCCTGGCCGCTTTGGCCGAAGGCGACCTGTACCGCTTGCACCGCCTGGCAACCGAAGACCGCGACGAGCTGGAAGACCTCTTTATCCGGTGGGTGCGCCTGGCGTTCCACGACAACAAGGGCGAGTTGGTTAAGTTGGTAGAAACCATCGCCGCGATGAGCCGCGAGCGCCAAAAACAATTCATTCAGACCGGTATCGCCCTCGTTCGCCTGATGATTCGCCTCCAGGCCGGTTCCGAAGCATCGCCACTATCCGCCCAGGCAACCTTCGTGCAGAAAATGGCATCTTTTCTGGGTTTTGAAAAAACCGCTAACTTGGTACCCGTTTTAGATGCATGCCTTGTCGGTATCCAGCGAAATGCCTACGCCAAGATCCTTTTTCTGGATACATCGTTTCGGATCCGGCAATTGATGCATGCCCAACAGGCTGAAACACACGCCTAAGGAAACAGAATTATGGAAACGAACAAATCGCGCGCCTTCTGTTGTAGTGGCGGGTGCGCAAAAAAAGATACTTTTGATTGGTGGAAAGCTTACGACATCTTCGATGTCGTGGAGTATGACGTCGTCGAAGTCTCATTCAAAGACGGTGTGCACAAAGACTTTTACCACAATCCCGGTGGCCTGGCTGTCACCGGCGATATGGTAGTTGTTTCGGCGGAAGTAGGCTACGACGTCGGCAGGGTCAGTTTATCAGGAGAACTGGTCAAGCTCCAAATCAAAAAGAAAAAAGTACGCAATACCGGGCGCTTCGGCAAAGTCATCCGCTTGGCCTCCAAAGAAGACCTGGAAAAACTGGCGCATGCCCGCAGCATCGAAACACAAACCATGATTCGCGCCCGCGCCATCGCCAAATCTATGGGGCTGGATATGAAAATCGGTGATGTCCGCTACCAAGGCGACCTCCGCCAGGCCACTTTTTACTACATCGCCGATGGACGCGTGGATTTTCGCGAACTCATCAAAGTCTATGCCCGCGAGTTCAAGATCCGTATCCGCATGCACCAAATCGGCGTCCGGCAAGAGTCCGGACTCATCGGCGGCCTCGGCTCCTGCGGTCGCGAGTTGTGCTGCTCCTCCTGGCTTCACGACCTCCGATCCGTTTCCACCGCCGCCGCACGCTATCAAAATCTCTCTTTCAACCAAGCCAAACTTTCCGGCCAATGCGGCCGGCTCAAATGCTGCCTCAACTACGAACTCGACTACTATGTCGAAGCGCTCGCCGAATTCCCCAAAAATGTCCGCAAACTCCTCACCGAAGCCGGACCGGCCAGGCACATCAAAACCGATATCTTCCGCAAACTCATGTACTTCGCCTACGAAGACAATGAAAAAATGCGCGGCAAACTTTACGCCCTGCGCCCGCAGGCCGTAAAAGAAATCCTGGAAATGAACAAGCGCGGCCAAAAACCGGCCAACCTGACCCAGTTGCAAGTTATCGTCCCGGCCACCACACAAGAATCATCCTGGGACTACGAAAATGTAGGGGACGTCATCGAGCTGCCTCCTGAAAAAAAGCGACGCCGCACCGGACGGCGCCGGCGACGAACCGACCGGCACCACGCCACCAAATCATCCCGAAACAAAAACACCTCCCGCAAAAACAAAAGACCGCCCAAAGCGTAATGTTTGCGGAGCTGGTTGGTTCGCCTGACTTATCCCGGTGCCAAAGAGACTTTCGGATGATTAGCCGCATCTTCCAAAAAATCAAGCAGAATCCCGTCACCGGCGATTTACTGCAACAAACCCATCGCCGGCAGACCGTCCTTGTCAAAGGCCTGAAAGGCAGCTACACCGCCTTCCTGATCAGCCTTTTCAATGAATCCGCCCGCCGCCCCGTTCTCGTCATCGCAAACGACAAGGAAGAAGCAGCCTACACTTACAATGACATCCAGGCTGTTACCGGCCATTCGGACGTCCTGTTTATGCCCGACTCCTTCAAACGGCCCGCTTATTTCGATGTGTTGGACCCCAACAATGTCTCCGCCCGTACCGAAGTGGTCAATCGCATCAGCGCCGAAAAAGCAACACCGCCCATCATCGTGACCTACCCCGAAGCCCTCTTTGAGAAGGTCATCGCACCCCATGAAGTAAAAAAGGCAAGGCTTGAAATTGCCAAAGGGAGCAAACTCGAATTGGACACCGTCGTTGACGTACTCATTGAGTACGAGTTTAAGCGCGTGGACTTCGTCTATGAACCCGGAGAATTCGCCGTCCGGGGGGGCATCGTGGACATCTTCTCCCTCGGCCAGCCTTGGCCTTACCGCGTGGAACTTTTCGACGACGAAGTGGAGTCCATTCGCACATTTGACCCCGCCACACAACTGTCCAAAGAAGAGCAGCAAATCGTCTTCATTGTCCCCGACTTCACGACCTTGGACGAGCAAACCGAACGGCGGTCCCTCCTGGACATCATACCCGATCACTGCCTGATTGCCATTAAAGACTACGGCCTGTTACTTGACAGACTCCAATCCTGCTTTGAATTGGCAGAAGAATACGCCGCCGCGCTCACCGTGCAGAGCGAAGAAGAACTCAAAAAAATCCTTAAGGAACGCGCCTTCCTTTACCCGCGGGAGGTTTTGACCCAAATGGACGGCCACCCCATTTGGCTCCTTGGACGGCAGGACCACCGGCTGAAGCATACACATACCGTAAGCTTCCAACTGGCCCCACAACCCGTCTTCCGAAAAAACTTCAACCTCATCATCGAAGACCTCCAAAGACACCAGGCCGCCGGTCACGAAATATTCATCTTTGCCGAAAGTCCCAGACAGTTCGAACGATTCAAAGCCATCTTCAAAGACTTGCAAGCCAACATTGAATTTCACGGTGTACCTGTAGCCCTCCACGAAGGCTTTATTGCACGTCAGGAGCAAGTCGTCTGCTATACCGATCACCAGATCTTTGAGCGCTTTCACGCTTACCGTCTCCGCAAAGGTTTTTCCAAGGCCAAAGCACTCAACCTGCGTATGATCAGAGACCTGGTGCCCGGAGACTACGTCACCCATATTGACTACGGCATTGGACGCTTTTCCGGCCTGGAAAAAATTGACATCAACGGCAACGTGCAAGAAGCCGTTCGCATCGTCTATAAAAACAACGACCTCCTCTACGTCTCTATCCACTCCCTGCACAAGCTTTCCAAATACGTGGGCAAGGACGGCAAAGAGCCCACCATCCACCGGATCGGTTCCAATGCATGGCAAAATCTCAAACGTCGCACCAAGCGCAAAATCAAGGATATCGCCAAAGAGCTCATCACGCTCTATGCCAAACGCAAAGCCTCCAAAGGCTTCGCTGCCCAACCCGACGGCTACCTCCAAAATGAACTCGAAGCCTCATTCATCTACGAAGACACCCCTGACCAAATCAAAGTAACCGCCGAAGTCAAAAAAGACATGGAGAGCGAATATCCCATGGACCGTCTTGTATGCGGCGACGTCGGATTTGGCAAAACCGAAATCGCCGTCCGCGCCGCCTTCAAGGCCGTCTTGTCCGGCAAGCAAGTGGCCATCCTGGTGCCCACCACCATTCTCGCACTCCAGCACTATCGTACTTTTTCCGAACGATTGGCCGACTTCGGCGTCTCCCTGGACTACGTCAACCGATTTCGCTCCGCCAAACAAAAAAAAGAGATCTTCCATCGTCTCCAAGAAGGCAAACTCGACATCTTGATAGGCACGCATGCCATCTTGTCCAAACAGGTCCGCTTCAAAGACCTTGGCTTGCTCATCATTGACGAAGAACAAAAATTCGGCGTCGCCGCCAAAGAAAAACTCCGCAAACTCAAGGTCAACGTGGACACGCTCACCATGACCGCCACTCCCATACCCCGCACTTTGCAATTTTCGCTGATGGCCGCACGCGACCTATCCGTCATCCGTACCGCCCCACCCAATCGCCAACCCATCCACACCGAGGTGCGCACCTTTGACCCCCGGTTGATTCAAGATGCCATCCACTACGAAGTCAACCGCGGCGGTCAGGTCTTCTTCGTCCACAATCGCGTCTCCGACCTGCCGGATGTGGCCGCCATGATACGCAAACTGTGCCCGGATGTCAAAGTCACCGCCGCACATGGCAAAATGGACTCCAAGCAACTGGAAGCCGAACTGATGCAGTTTGTCCGGGGCGAAACGGACGTCCTGGTCTCTACCAATATCGTCGAAACCGGCCTGGACATCCCCAACGCCAATACCATGATCATCAACAACGCTCAAAGTTTCGGCCTCTCGGACCTCCACCAGCTGCGCGGCCGCGTCGGACGCTCCAACCGCAAGGCCTTTTGCTACCTGATCGCACCCCCGCTGTCGGCCCTGACCAAAGACGCACGCAAGCGCCTCCGTACCATTGAAGAATACAGTGAACTGGGCAGCGGCATGGACATCGCCATGCGCGATTTGGATATTCGCGGCGCCGGCAACATCCTCGGTGGAGAGCAATCC
>JALVEF010000354.1 GCA_027031185.1 Saprospiraceae bacterium | reverse complement strand
TTGGTTCATATCATTCCACACCAGGTCACCCACGCTCGCACCGGCCGGCTGGTAAATACCCATATCCAATGTCGGGTTATTCTCGCCGTCGCTCAGGTTAAACACCGATGTCAGACCCGTGGCCGGATCCGCATCGCTGTCGACAGTATCATCGCCGCCCGCATCCTGCGGAGAGACCGTATAGCCCGCCGGCGCCGTGAACTTCACCTGATACGTACCGGCTGCAAGGCCGGTAAACGAATAATTTCCGTTCGCATCTGTCTGCGTCGTGCCGATTACCGTACCCGCACTGTCCAGCAGTTCTACGGTCACATTTGGCACGCCCGGCTCGCCCGGATCCTGGACACCGTTTTGGTTCATGTCATTCCACACCAGGTCGCCGACCGTTCCGCAGGACTCAACAAGCACCGCCGGGCAACATTGACCCAGCGGACAGGACGAAGTAGGTGTATCGGCCGTATAAGTGTAAGAACCGGCCTGCACGGCATCGTAAGTTGCCGATGTGGCTCCCGGTATGGCCTGCGGGCCGCTACCTGTATCAAGATACCATTGAATATTGGTAAGACCGGACGCGGCTGTCAACGTAACCGTATCACCTGCCGCAGAACAGAAAGTAACGGGCACGGAGGCACAGGCAGCCGCCAAATCATCCTCTACCCAATTGGCATTATCGGGAGAAGAATCCACGTCTTGTTCATTCATGGTCTTTACCTCTGAAAGACAATACAGGACTCCCGTTCCGGATACCAGTACGGATAGCTTCAATTCCAATGAATCGGTAGCCGCCGTCAGAGAACCGCCGATGTCCCAAATACCCGTAGCGGGATCATAAGAAGTTCCGGCGGGCACATTGACGCTCTGATAGGTCGTACCTGACGGTACCGGCACGCTAATGGTCAGGCCGGTGACGTCTGTTTTTCCGTCATTGTATGCGGTGACGGTAAACTCAATAACGTCCATCATCCCCGGCGTCGCGTTGTCCACGGAGGCGCTCAGGGAGACATCTTGTCCGGCTAGTGTCGGTGGCAGAAGAAAAGCCAACAGGACACTCAGGAAAGCTGGTAAGACAATGTTTTTCATGAAATCTATCTTTATTGAACGGTTTGGCAATGAACACAACCGACCAGGAGTAGTATCTCCCCTCCTTGTCTCTAGGTCTTTCTCAAACAGTATGAATTGATAGCCATTGCACAAAGTCTGTGCCAATGAATGAGAAAAATCCATAACATAACACTTACGCGCTGAATGGAATTCCCACGGCCTGTTATACGGGGTAATGAGAAAAAGTTGCCAACCGTGATGGGTATTTCGGTGCTGGAGGTCGCATCAAATAGCTAAAAATATTCTAAAAAAAATCTAACAATACAGACACGTATTATTGGCGCTTTTTCCGTTGCTCAAAATACTGGGGAGGCGTCTCCGTGGTGCGCTGAAACCAGTAGTCTTGCGTTACTTTGCGGCCGTCCGGTGTTTTGAGTCGCCGTTGGAAAATATAGGTAGTAGGATTGAATACCAAATCGGTCACCGCCACAGTGTAAAGTGTCGGATCCTCTTCCGTTTTGCCCGGTATCTCCTGTACGATTACCTCAAAACCATTGTGTTCAAGGAGTTCTTTGAGAAACTCCATGCGCGCACGTGTCACTTTCTTTTCAACAAAAGTGACAACCTGGTCATCGTCTTTGTTCAGTTTACCGAATTGGTGCTTGCCCGGAAGTCCCATCGCTAACCTTGATTTGTGGTGAGTAAGAGTACATAATCATAAAACGGACTGTACAGCCCCAACAACAAAATCCCAACCGCCGTCAAGGCCAGGCCCAGTCGCACCGGCCACTCAGCCTTGAAGTATGCGATCGGCTTGTCGCTGCGCCGCAAAAACATAGCGCGTACCACCAGCAAATAATAGTACAGCGAGATTGTGACATTGACCGCCCCGATCAGCACCAACCAATAATAATGGTGCTGCGCTGCCGACATAAACAAAAAGAACTTGCCGAAAAAGCCTGCCACCGGTGGTATGCCCGCCAGTGAAAACAAACCCAGCAACATCACCAACGCCAGCCGGGGATTGGTGCGGTACAGCCCGTTGTAGTCGTCCATATTCTCCTTGCCCGTCTCCAGACTGATCACTTGCACCACCCCGAAGGCCGCCAGGTTGGAAAACACATAGATCGCAGAAAAATAGACCACGGCGGCCATTCCCAACCGGTCATGTGCCAAAATACCCAACAACAAAAATCCGGCTTGCGCGATAGATGAGTAAGCCAAAAACCGCTTCATATTTCGTTGGCGCAGCGCAAACAAATTGCCGATTGTCATCGTCAGAATAGATATCCAATACATCGCCGGCTTCCAGATCGCCGTCAGGCTGTCTCGCAGATAGTACAATA
>JALVEF010000353.1 GCA_027031185.1 Saprospiraceae bacterium | reverse complement strand
ACCTTTGGTCGCTGAGCGATGCCCTTGGCCACTGAGCTTGCCGAAGTGGAGTGAAATCGAAGGGCGAAGTCGAAGCGGGACCGCTACGGTTGTTGAGCCTGTCGAAACACACCGCTATACCACTACGCCGTTATACCGCTACACCGCTACACCGTTACACCGCTATACCGTTACACCGCTATACCGTTACACCGCTACACCGCTATATCGGTATATCGTTTTTTCCTACCTTCGCTCCCGCGTTTGGACATGAAAGTAACTATCACCGATATCAAACAGCCGGTGGAGGCTGAGCTGCGGGAATTTGAGCAGCGATTCCGCGAGGATATGCGGAGCCAGGTGGCCTTGCTCGACAAGATCACTTACTATATCGTCCGTCGCAAGGGCAAACAAATACGGCCGGTGCTTGTCTTTCTCACCGCCAAGCTGGCCGGTGATATCACAGACTCTACTTACCGGGCGGCCTCGTTTGTGGAACTGCTGCACACGGCGACACTTGTCCATGACGATGTGGTAGATGACGCCGATGAACGGCGCGGCTTCTTCTCCATCAATGCACTGTGGAAAAACAAAATCGCCGTTTTGGTAGGCGATTACTTTTTGTCCAAAGGTCTGTTGCTGGCGTTGGACAACCGGGAGCATCGCTTACTGTCCATTATTTCGACAGCGGTGCGGGATATGAGTGAAGGCGAACTGTTGCAAATCGAGAAGGCGCGCCGGCTGGATATTGACGAAGCGGTCTATTTTGAGATCATCCGCAAAAAGACGGCCTCGCTCATTGCCGCCGCCTGCGCTGCCGGTGCGGCGTCCGCTACGGAAGACGAGCCAATCGTGGAGCGTATCCGTCTCTTCGGGGAGAAGATCGGCATCGCCTTCCAGATCAAGGATGATATCTTTGACTATGGGGACAGCGATGTGGGCAAGCCTCGCGGTATTGATATCAAGGAAAAAAAGATGACCTTGCCGCTCATCTATACACTCAACCATGTGACCAAAGCGGAAAAGCGCAAGCTCATCTATATCGTTAAAAACCAAAGTGACGACAAGGTCAAGGTGCGGGAAGTGATCCGTGCTGTCCACCAAAAGGGTGGGATCGCCTATGCGAATAAAGTGATGAACGAATATAAGCAGCAGGCGTTAGATTTGCTGATGCGCTTTCCCCGGTCTGAAGTCCGGGATGCGCTCGAGAAACTGGTGCATTTTATTATCGAACGCAAGAGGTAAGTATGCCTGTTATGGCAGAAAGAACGAACATCCGCTTGTTGTCCCGGCAACAAATCCGTGACTTGGTCGAGGAAATGGGCCAGCCCCGCTTCCGTGCCGGGCAGTTGTATCAGTGGATCTGGCAGCGAGGGGCTGCACATTTTGAAGAGATGACCAATCTGCCCAAAAGTCTTCGCACACAGTTGGCTCAGCGTTTTGTTATTCCCCGGATTCGTTTGGATAAGCTCACGAGGAGTGTGGACGGCACGTTCAAGCTGCGCTTTCGTCTGCACGATGACCACTTGATCGAGTCTGTGCTCATCCCCGTCGCCAAAGACAATCGCTATACGCTTTGTGTATCCACACAGGTGGGATGCAGTCTCCACTGCACTTTTTGTGCTACCGGCAAGATGGGCCTGCGCCGCCAGCTTACCGTCGGCGAGATCGTGGACCAATATGTACTGGTCAACCGGCTGTGTCAGGAGCACTACGGCCATCCCGTCACCAATATCGTGTATATGGGGATGGGCGAGCCGCTGCTCAACTACAAAAACACCATCGAGAGCATCGCCCGCATCGCATCGCCCGACGGCTATCACTTCTCTCCGCGCCGTATCACCATATCCACGGCAGGCATTGCCAAGCAAATCCGGCGGCTGGCGGATGACAGTCCACGTGTCAATCTGGCTTTGTCGCTCCACGCCGCTGATGACTTCAAACGCAATGAAATCATGGCCATCAATGCGTCCAACAACCTGGACGCATTGATGGCCGCGTTGGAATATTTTGCCGGCAAATCCAAGGGCCATATCACCTTTGAGTACATTATGCTAAAAGACTTTAATGATACGTTAGAAGATGCGACTCGCCTGGCGGCACTCTGCCGGCGCTTCCCCGTCAAGGTCAATCTGATCGAGTACAATCCTACCGGGGACGGTCTGTTTGAAAAGTCGGCGGAAAGTCGCGTCAATGCTTTTGCCGCTGCTTTGGCCGCCAAGCGCATCACCGTGACGGTGCGCCGCAGCCGCGGACGGGATATTGATGCCGCTTGTGGCCAACTGGCAAATAAACGATGAGTCCATGCAATTGCCCGAATTGGAAAAGCCCGACTGGTTGTGGACCCTCCTACTGCTTCCCCTGCTGGTGGTAGCGGCCATTCGTTATAGGCAATACGCCCGGCGGATATT
>JALVEF010000352.1 GCA_027031185.1 Saprospiraceae bacterium | reverse complement strand
CTGAAAAGATTTGGAAGTCCGGCACCACCTCGTGCCCACGCCAGTCAAATGGTTCAGGCGGCTCACCGGTAAGTATCTCCCCATCCGCCACCCGGTCCAACCAGTCTTTTTTGCGGTCAGCCGTTGGCACGATTTGATAGTCGCGCGCCCGGGTCATACCGACGTACAACAGACGTTTCTCTTCCGCCCGGGCCTGCGCCTCCGCCTCCTGATAAAACACGCTGGCCTCCAAGCGTTCACCAAATGGCGTGTGATATACTTTTTTCCCAAAAGGATTGGGCCAGTACCGCACCAACCGGCCCGACAAGATATTTTCCGGGTCAAAGTCCGGTGACAAGCGGACAACGGACACCTTAAACAGATCCACCCGAAGCCGGTTCCACAATTCACCCAGCAACACCACCGGCCATTCCAGTCCCTTGCTCTTGTGATAGGTCAGGACATTCACCGCATCGGCGTGCACGCCCCCGCTCTTCTTGTCCTCCTCATTGTCGGCCAGCTGCTGCAGCCACAACAGAAAGCCGGCCGGCGTAGCCGGCTTGTGCGTGCGCTTGCACAAGTCCTCAAACTCCACCGCCAGCCCCCGCAGCACCTCGATATTATCCAGCCGCCGGTGCGCCCCTGCCCAGTGGCGCACGATGCGACGAATCTGCAATTCCTCCAACACCATATCCAGCACCTCCTTGATCGTCAGGTCACGGATTCCATCGCGCTGCTCCAACAGGCGGCGATGCAAATCCTTGTCGGCCCCCCAGGGCCGCAATCTCTCTCCTTTCAAATAACGATGTCGGTCCTGTACAATCGCTTCCAACGGCGTGCCCGCCCCGTACTTCATGATTTCTGCAGCGGCGATACTATCCGCCGGATTGAGCAGATAGCGGATGCACGCCATAACCAGGCCCACCTCTGCTGTCTTCAGAAGGCCCACACCCTCGACAGCCACCTGAAAACCTGCTGCCTCCAGGGCCGCGGCCATTTCCTGCACGTTCTTATTGGTACGCATCAAGATCGCCACATCGCCGGGCCGGACGACACGCGGTTGGGCCGCTCCTTTCGGCACAAACATTGGCGCGGTATCCAGCCACTGCTTCAGCGAGTGGGCAAAGGCAGTCGTCAAGATTCCCACCGAAAGGCGCACAGAACCGTCCGGCACAAAGTGCCATTGCTTCAGCGCCGGGCCCACTCCGGCCGGCTCCTCCGCCTTGATACGCTTAGCCTCCAGGGCGATGCGCTCCGGCGCCATATCCGAAAAGGCGCGCGTAAAGATCACGTTCGTGAAGTGGACCAAGTCCTCCCGCGACCGCCACGAGTAAGGCAAGATATTTTCCTTGCGGACCCCGCCCAGATGGCGGATCAGGGCCTCCATCAACTCGGGCTCCGCACCCCGAAACGAATAAATCGCCTGCTTGGGGTCGCCCACCCAGACCGACGACCTGACCAGTTGCGCCAGTGTCCAGAAGATATCCAATTGCAGGGGGCTGGTATCTTGAAACTCATCCACAAGGAGCAGGTCAATTTCATCGGCGATAATTTGTCGCACATGCGCCAGGCCCAGCAAGCGGCGGATATGGACTTCCATATCATTGTAGTCTATCAGGCCGTGGCGCCGCTTGTAGGCCGCATAAGCCTTCCGGGCACGTACCGCCAAATCAAAGACCCGCTCGATGAACTCCCGGATATCATTTTGCAAATCCGGATGGCGGAGCATCGCCTCTGCCGCATCCCGCAGTGGTTGGACATAATCGCGGCTTTTCTTCCCCACATCCAGGCTATATAGCGCGGCCCATTGCGGCCAGGTAAAAGCCTCCGTTTGTTCGTAGTCGCGGATAATTTTCATCAAGTTTCCCAGGGCATTCGCTGTCTTCCTGGTCGTATCCGCCGCATTATTTTTGATAGAGTTTGCCGCCCTTCGGGCGGCGTGGATCAGCGCCTCGTCCAGTTCGCGCCCTGACGGTGCAGGAGTATCAAACAACGACAGCAGGGTCTCCACAGAATGGGTTTTGGAGTGCGCAATATCTTCTTCCGAAAAGTTGTTGACCTCCACCTGTCCGGCAATTTCCTTGACGATGCCGCGCCAATCATAGTCCGAGAGATATCCAAATTTCACCTTCAGCGCGTCCATCCGCCGGATTTCCTCCGGCGTCAATACCATCGCCAGTGATCGGTTAAAGATCTGGCGGTGCTCATTATCCGGTATGATGTCGGGTGTGGGGGACACACCCGCATCAAAGGCAAAGCGCTTGAGCAATTGGACGCCGATGCTGTGCACTGTGCCGACCAGGGCACCGGAGAAGGCCAGTGCTTCTTCCGTCATCCCTTCTTCCAGCAGCTTGACGGAGACACGCTCTTTCAGTTCAGCAGCGGCCTTGTTGGTGAAGGTGGTGGCAATGATGCCGTCCGGACGGACGCCGTTCCGGATGGCTTCCGTCAGCTCCATCGTCAGGCGATACGTCTTGCCGCTGCCGGCACCAGCCGAGATAATTTTGATTTTGGGTGGCACGGTCAGAATTTATTTTTCCACATCATACTTTCAATAGGCTTATCCGTCCGCTCGGTGTATTTGGCATTTTTCTTTTTGTTGTAGTAATTGATGATCTCACCGTCCACCTTAAAGTAGATGAGCTGGCCGATCGGCATACCGGCATAGATACGCACCGGCTGCGTGCAAGAGATCTCGAGCGTCCATGTATTACAAAATCCGACATCGCCCTTGCCGGCCGTGGCGTGAATATCTATGCCCAGGCGCCCGACACTGGACTTGCCTTCGAGAAAGGGCACGGCATTGTGCGTTTCCGTATATTCCTGCGTGACCCCCAGATAGAGCGTACCGGGCTGCAGGACAAAGCCATCCGGCGGTATGTCAAAATAGCGTACCTTGTTGTGTTTGCGGGCATCCAGGACGCGATCCTCATAGACCGCAAGCGTCTTGCCCAGATGGACGTCATAAGAATTGGTACCCAGATGGGCCCGGTCAAACGGTTCGATGATGATCTCCCCTTTTGCGATGCCTTCCAGGATGAGTTGATCGGACAATATCATAGCCGGATTTTCCGGCGAAGTTCGGTAATATTTCGGATTTTCACCCCCGGCATGCCATTTGACGGGACGAATACCCATCGGCACCCGGCGGACCGGATCCGGATTCGCCCGTCACAGGCGCAGTAGCTTACCAACCACGCAACTGTTTAGCTGCTCCTGGTTTCAGGAATAAAAGGCATTTTCGTGGATATCGAAGGCTTAGTTGCTTGGATAAGAAGCCCTTGCATTGCTTTGCTCTGCATTGCTTTGCATTGCTTTGCCGTCGGCTTCAGCCGACGGGAACAAAAAGCCCAAAAAACAAGCGGGGCTTTAGCCCCGTCAGCCGGCAAAACTTCCGGGCAAAGGCATGGTGGGGCTCATTCCTGAATAATGTAGTGCTTCAGTAGCCAAAAGTCCCACCCACAAATCAAGCTCCGTAGGAGCGAAACTGCAGCCCAAATAAATGAGCGGTGACGTGCGAACGATAAAACCTATGTGTAACTGTTTAGGTGCTCAAACAGTTACAAGGCAAAAACAAGGGCAAAAAAGGCATCTTCGCACAAAAAAAAGCGGGGACCCAAACAATTAAAGCGCAATGAACCACAAGCGGCAGATAAAGCAAGGAATCCGGGCCAACGCCAACCAGTTTTTTTTGTTGGTTTTGACCAATGCCCTGGTTGGAGGAATGCTGGGGATGGAGCGCACCGTCGTTCCGGTCATGGCACAGCAAAGCTTTGAGCTGCACCACCGAACCACCATACTGAGTTTTATTATGGTATTTGGCCTGTCCAAAGCCGTATCCAATTATCTGGCGGGAGGCTATTCCGGCCGGTGGGGCCGCAAGCGGCTGTTGGTTCTCGGGTGGCTGTTCGGGCTTCCCGTTCCGCTTCTGCTGATGTGGGCACCGTCTTGGGGATGGGTACTGGTGGCCAACGCATTATTGGGCATCCATCAGGGTTTTGCGTGGAGCAGCACCGTCATCATGAAAATAGACCTGGCCGGGCCGGGTCAGCGCGGTCTGGCCACAGGAATCAACGAATTTGCCGGATACATTGCCATTGGGCTGACCGCCTATTGGACCGGCTTATTGGCTGACGTCCACGGCATCCGGCCTTATCCATTCTATGTCGGCCTGGGCCTGGCAATAGCCGGACTGGCCCTTAGCTTGTTTTTGGTGCGGGATACAAGCCATTTTCTGAGTTTGGAGAGCGACACCGCCCCCCGCCGCGGCATGCCGGCAACCATTCCCGACACGGCCCGGACCAACCAAGTCCTGTGGACGGTAACCCAGGCCGGATTCATCAACAACCTGAATGACGGTGTAATTTGGGGATTACTACCCATCTTCCTCCTCCGGCAGGAACTTACATTAGAACGCATCGGATTAGTGGTAGCGCTTTATCCGGCGGTATGGGGCTTTGGCCAGTTATTTGCCGGCCGGTTGGGCGATCTGCTTTCCATCAAGGCCTTGCTGGTAGGAGGCATGCTCATCCAGGCGGTCGCTTTATTCGGCTTTACGCAAACATCGCAATGGCCCGGCCTGCTCACGGCATCTGCCGCTTTGGGCTTCGGCACGGCACTGGTATATCCCAACTTTTTGACGGCCATCGCCAATGTACTAAAACCACACCGTCGGTCGGCGGGCATAGGTATTTTTCGATTTTGGCGCGACCTGGGTTATGCGGCCGGTGCACTTCTCGCCGGAGTGATGGCCGACCGCTTCAATCCCGCCGCAAGTCTGACGGGCATCGCGGCCTTGACTTTGCTCTCCGCCTTAATCCTGAAATGGTACTTTCCCCCAAGAATTTGATCAATCGAAGAAAGGCCTCCGGTTTGCCAAACCTACCCCCTTTCGGAGTTGTTAGACAGTTACATTAAATGTAACTGTTTAGGTGCTCCTGTTTTTAGGGATAAAATAGGCATTTTTGTTCCTGTTGAAGCGAAAATTTTTGATGCGTAGCAGCGCTACGTGAGAAAATTTTACCAAAGACAGGCGCGAAAAGGCCATTTTAGCACAAAAACAAGGGGTGCTCAAACAGTTACAAGGCAAAAACAGGGGCAAAAAGGCCATTTTAGCGCAAAAACAGCGGGTACCTAAACAGTTACCATTAAATAAGCCACAACTTGAATATGTGCAGAAAATAGGCTTCCTTTACACCAAAAAAATGCGATACTTTCTTCTTGTCCTGCCGGCTGCCATCGCACTGTGGGCCCTCCAGTCGTGCAAAACCCAGCGCCTGACACTCAAAGACTACAATGGGCCTAAGCTGTTCTTTGGATCCGGCGGCGGCTTCGCCGGCACTTTCAAAGAATACATCCTGCTGCCCAACGGCCAGGTATTCTTCTCCGAAAACGGAGGAAGTGTACGCGAATTGAAAGCCGTTAAAAAACGCCAGGCCAAGCCCTTCTTCAAGTCCGCCGACCGGCTCAACCTCCTGAATATTGTGTACAACAAACCGGGCAATATGTACTACTACATCCGGTACCGCACCAAGGACGGCGACAACAAGCTGTCCTGGGGCCGGGAAAAGACACTCATCCACCCGGAACTGGACTCCCTGTTCCGCAGCTTTATGGACATCGCACCAAACCCGTCCGCTGCCGTCAAATGACCGGACGCCGCATTCATTTTGATAATCCAAAACCATCCAGATATGAACACCCGCCTTCTACTCGCCGTGTTGTTTAGCTTAATAGGAAGCACCACCTTCGCCCAGCAAAGCTTCAAACCCGATCATCCCAAGGGGGCGCCCGCCGTCAAATCCGGCAAGCTCCATACCACACTCGGGCCTGCGATGCCCCGCCACGCCAATTTCTTTGACGTGCCACTGGACCGGTTTAGCGCAATGGAATACCGGCCGGCCACCCGCGACGTACCGGCCCTCGGATCCCCCTTCCGCATCCGGGCTTTTTCGCCCCAGGGAACACCCGGTTGGGTATCCGGCCGCCTCGATGCCACCGACCGAAGTGTTGCACTGGAAGACCAGGCATTCCTCTATCTGGACGCCCTGAAAGCCTATATGCACATCACCGACCCGGCACAGGAGTTTCAAATCACCTCCATCCACCAGGGTACTACGGGCAAGACCCATATCCGCATGGACCAATATTACAAAGGTCTGCCCGTATATGGCGGAGAAGTCATCCTCCACGCCGAACAAGGCCAAATCTCCGGCCTCAACGGATCCTATTATCCCACACCCGGGACAGACGTCAACCCGTCCGTCTCACAGACCCAAGCAATGGCCATCGTCAAAGCCGACCTGGGCTCCAAAACAACTATCCGGGACCTGACATACTCCGGCCTGGCGGGTAAACTCCTGCCCGATGAGCCGGTCAAAAGCCGACTGATCATCTACCATACGCACGAAGACCAACAGCCGCATCTTGCCTGGCAGGTGGACATCTATCCCAATGTCACCGAGCAGTGGCGCTATATGATTGACGCGCATACGGGTGATATCCTGTTCAGCGGCTTGAACAGCTGCAAGCTGGCCGGTGATTTTCCGAAGATTTCCACTCGAGAAGATAACATCCCGGCAAACGACAGACCCAAAAGAAGCCTCTCTTCTCCGGCAGCGGATCCGCTCACGCCCGCTACCGGTATGGATCTCAATGGCGTCATGCGCAGCTTCGAAACCTATCAGCAGGGCGGTACTTACTATCTGATTGACATCACCCGCCCCATGTACAATGCGGCCGCTTCCAGCTTGCCGGATGACCCGGCCGGCGCCATCTTTACCATTGACGCCAACAATACCGACCCCCAGACCAACAATTTCCAGGTCTCCCACCTAACCAATAACTCCACCACCTGGAACAATCCCAAGGCCGTCTCCGCACACTACAACGCCGGTATCGCCTATGACTATTACAGAAATACCTTCAACCGCAATTCCATCAATGGCCAGGGCGGCACCATCATCTCCATCATCAACGTCAGTGAAAACGGCCAGGGAATGGACAATGCCTTCTGGAACGGGCAGGCCATGTTTTATGGCAACGGCAATCAGGCCTTCAAACCATTGGCCGGAGCCTTGGACGTCGCCGGTCATGAGATGAGTCATGGCGTCATCGGCGCCACCGCCAATCTCAAATACCAATATGAGTCCGGCGCCATCAACGAGTCTTTTGCCGACATTTTCGGTGCCATGATTGATCGCGATGACTGGCAGATGGGCGAAGACGTGGTACTCCCCGGCGTATTCCCGTCCGGCGCCCTGCGCGACCTGTCCAACCCGCACAACGGCGGCTCCGGTCTCGGTTCGCCCGGCTGGCAGCCGGCACACGTCTCCGAAATGTACACCGGCAGCCAGGACAACGGCGGCGTCCATATCAACAGCGGCATCTGCAACAAAGCCTTTTACCTCTTTGCCACCCAAGTCGGCAAAGACAAGGCCGAACAAGTGTACTACAAAGCCCTGACGGATTACCTGACCAAGTCGTCCCAGTTCAAAGACCTGCGCATCGCCGTACTCAATGCCGCCACCGACCTGTATGGCGCCAATTCCGCCGAAGTGGCTCAGGTCGGTCCCGCATTCGATGCCGTCGGCATCACCGGCCCCAGTTCCGGCGGTGGCGGAGGCCCCACCCCGGGCGACCTCCAACCCAATCCCGGTCAGGACTTTATCGTCTTCCTCGACCCGACCGAAGGCTACAAAATCGGCCTCGCCCAGGGCAATGGCAACGTCTTCCAAACCCCGCTCTCTCAGTTCGAGTCATACAGCCATCCTTCCGTCACCGACAACGGCAGTGATATCTTGTACATTGACCCGTCCAACAATATCCAGCACATCAGCATTGACTGGAACAACAACTCATACAACGAGGAAACTTTGGACGATGCCGGCGACAACCGCAACGTGGCCATCGCGCCCGATGGCAGCCGGATGGCTGTGGTGACCACAGCCTATGACAACAAAATCTGGGTATATGACTTTGGTCTCGGTGCCTGGCAGAGCTTTGACTTGTACAACCCCACATCCCAGGGTACCAAGACCTACAATGTGGACTATGCCGACGTCCTGCAATTCGACTACTCCGGCCAGTACATCATGTACGACGCCCGCAGTACGATTCAAAATCAGGGCGGACAAGATATCTCTTACTGGGATATCGGCTTCATCCACGTCTGGGACGGCGCCGGCAACACCTGGGCCGACGGGCAGATTGACAAGCTGTTTTCCGCCCTGCCAGACAACACCAGCGTAGGCAATCCCACCTTCGCCAAAAACTCGCCTTACATCATCGCCTTCGACCTGCTCGAAGGCAACAACACCTTCCTGGCCGGTGCCAATATCGAATTTGGCGAATCCGAAAATATCGTCACCAATGACACCCTCGGCCGGCCATCTTACGCCCCGTCCGACCAGCGCATAGCCGTCACAATGCGCGCCGGTGCCGGATCGTCCACCACCAAATTGGCCTCTATCCCTGTCAAGCCCACCAAATATCAATACGACCCCACCCCGGGCATCACCACACTGATCAACCCGGCCGGGTGGGGCACCTGGTTCGCCAACGGATCGCGCCCGCTGGTCATCGGCACCGAGGACATCACCGTGGACGACAAAATGGCGCTGGCACCCAACCCGTTTGTGAAATCATTTTCCATCCGGGCGCTGGACAGCGATGCCATCCCGACCCAAATCCTGGTGTACAACGTTAACGGTCAATTGGTACGTAAAATCCAGCCGACCGGCAAGGTGACGGATATTCAGCTCGTACAGCAACCGCCCGGCCTGTACGTGGTCAAAGTCATCGACACGCAGGGCCGCCTTCGCCTGTTCCGGGCCATTAAGCAGTGAGTTTACGCTAAAAGAGAGACTTGGCCTGATTTTCTTCGGCCCGGCTTTTTGCTTAATGGAGGAATTGAAGATTTGAAGAATCCGGGAAACGGCGAACCGGAAGTTTTGGGAGTAAGCTCACCCTTTCAGGCTTCTATCCCCTTATGAACCATTTGCCCCGCATTCCATGCGGAGCAAGTTTGATTCAACCACTTCGGGGTTGCCCCTACTTGTCCCCTGCGGGAAATGTCAGCTCTTCAGCCGACAAACAGGAAAAATGAAAAACTTTATCCTTGCCCAGGGGCAGGTAAAAAGGACATTCTCTTTCTTTGCCGTCGGCTTCAGCCGACAAAATGAAATCAAAATGCCT
>JALVEF010000351.1 GCA_027031185.1 Saprospiraceae bacterium | reverse complement strand
AGGGGTATGTGCGGGACGCGTTGAACTGCCCCGCACTAACGGTTTGATGGCCCAAGGTCAATGGTCCAAGGTACATGGTAGTGTCAGGGTAAGTGCGGGGCGTTGAAATGCTTGCGCGTTGAATACGCCCCTGTCGGGGCGTGTTGAATTTTCTCCCTGTTTACTGTTTGATGGCCCAAGGTCAACGGCTCAAGGTGCATGGTAGTGTCAGGGTAAGTGCGGGACCGCTACACCGTCCCGCACTTACTTGCCCCAAAAGCGGAGCAAATAACACACTTCGAGCAAAAAGCCTATGCGGAAGAACCAAAGCCAAAATCAAGCAAAGCAAGTTAGTGCGGGGCCGATATACCGCCACACCGATATACCGCCACACCGATATACCGTTATACCGATATACCGTTATACCGCAAATTACCTCGCGGCGGACACGCCGCAAACTTTCCTTTTCTGAAAAGGTCACATAAAGCGATTGCCCATTTCCTGGATGGCGTAGATGATGTTGTTGAGGCCTTCGGGGACGGGTACGTATTGCATGTTGTTTTTGTCCAGTCCCCAAACCGTGATGGTGACAATCTTGCGGTGACTGCCGTATGCAATGACGAGGCGAAGGGGGATGGGCTTGGGCCTTTTCTTTTTTCGTTTGGCGCAGGTGGCGTCTTCGCAGTCGTAGAGGCGCTTCATTTTCCAGAATCCCTGGGATTCGACGTAATCCATAAATTGCTCCAGTTCGGCGCGGGAGATGAAGCCCTTGGATACCTGCAAGCCGCCTTTCAGGCTTTTGAATTCTTTGACGAGACGGCCGTCGCTTTTGATGTGGATGTAGTCGCGGATGACGGGATTGACGCCGCCGTAGTAGCCGCCGCCGGCCAGTTCGATGCTGATGTATTTGCCGTTGCCCACCAGGTTGATGCGATCTTTTTCGTGGCGGCGCCGCGAAAACAGGCGGGCAAACCAGGATTTGAATTTGGATCGGCGCGGTGCTTTGGCTTCGACGATGACATCGGGCAGTTCGTAGAGGGGTTTGGCGAATGGGGCTTTGTCGGATGAGACGCGGGAAAAACTGTACTGGTAGTGGGCCTTGGATCCGGGTTGCTGAAATTCCAGTACCAGTGATGATTTGTTGAGGGCCACGATGCGGAAAGAATCCACTTCGTTGAAGGAATAGATCAAGAATGGGCCGTGGATGGCCCATTGGCCGCGGCTAAATTCGCCATTGAGGTATTGGTGATAGGTGTGATTGTAGCGGAAGTACAAGAAGAACTTGTAGTCTTTGCCTGCTTTGTGCAGGACGGTGTTGGTTTCTCTTTGGAAGGTGTAGTCGTATTTCCATTTGGTTTCGATGAGTTTGCGCTCATCGAAGCCCCAGTAGGGAGTGGGCGCGTGCTTTTGCGCAAACGTCTTTGTGGCGATGAGCATCGCCACAAAGTGCAGGAGTATGATGATATGTTTTGACGTGTGCATGTTTAATACATTATGTTTAGGCAAAAACTGTGCGAGAAAAACATTCAACGAGCGGGTGTGCCATCTATTTTGTGACGAGAGCGCCGGGATTCCCGTACTTTTGCGGGGTCAAATTTCCTTTACATGCTACAAGTCCTGCGCTACACCTTCAACCCGTTTCAGGAGAATACCTATGTGGTCTATGACGATATCTCCAAAGACTGTCTGATCTTCGATCCCGGGATGCATACCGGAGCCGAACGGCAGGCCTTTGCGGATGAGCTGGCTCGTCACGGTCTCCGGCCGGTGCGTTTGATCAACACGCACGGGCATTTGGACCATGTATTTGGCAATCGCTTTGTCTATGACCAATACGGTTTGCTTCCGGAGATCCATGCCGGAGACCTTGCCTTGCTGCAAAAGATGCCTGCCATTGCCGCGGCGTACGGCCTGCCGCCGATGGAGGCATCGCCGGAGCCGGCGCGGCTGCTGGAAGCGGGGAGCGAGACGATCTTGGGCGGTGAGCGGATGGATTTGCTTTTTACCCCCGGACATTCGCCGGGGAGTGTGAGTTTTTACTTTCCGGATGCCGGATTTGTGATTGTCGGTGATGTGTTGTTTTACGGCAGTATTGGGCGGACGGATCTGCCGGGGGGCGACCATGAGACCTTGCTGCGCTCGATCCGGGAGCAATTGTTTCCGCTGGGGGATGCGGTGCGCGTATTGTCCGGACACGGACCCGGAACGGACATCGGGCATGAGCGCCGGCATAATCCGTTTTTGAGTTGATATGGTATGGTATAGTTTCCCGCCTTCAGGGCGGGGAAAGGGTTGGTAGGCAGGCTTTGCTTGGGCGTCTGGCCGGGGGCTTGCCCGGCTTGTATGTGCATGCGACAGATTGGTTGTTTTAGTGTAACTGTTTGAGCACCCCTTGTTTTTGCGCTAAAATGTCCTTTTTGCGTCTGCCGAA
>JALVEF010000350.1 GCA_027031185.1 Saprospiraceae bacterium | reverse complement strand
ATTTTAGCGCAAAAACAAGGGGTGCTCAAACAGTTACAAGGCAAAAACAGGGGCAAAAAGGGCATTTTAGCACAAAAACAGCGGGTACCTAAACAGTTACGAAAAATGCACGGTATTCAAAAGGCCGTTGATGTTCTTTTGCGCACGATTTTTCGCCTTCAAATCGTGTAAAAAACCATCTTTTTGCATTCCAAGTCAAAAAAATATAATTATTTTGCCATCCAATTCGTTTATTTGCCCCGAAATCGGCGTAACTGCTTGTCTTACAATGGCGTACGCCGTGGCAAACAACACAAACGGAATAAACGACCAATGAGAAAATCAATCGCCACGCTTACATTTCTGTTCGTTGCGGTCATCGTAACATTTGCCCAAACCAAAGACGAAATCGCGCAAAAGCAGTTTGAGTTAAAGGCTTACGATAAGGCTATCGCGACTTGCAGTGAACTGCTCAAAGAGAAAGACCAGGATGCCGATGCGGTCCGGCGCCTGGCGGAGTCTTATTTCTTTACCAATGACATGAAAAACGCGCTGGTCTGGTACAAAAAGTTGGATCAGATGGGCGTCTTGAAAGGTGATGCGCTGCTGCATTATGCCAAGGCCCACATGCGCAGCGGCAATTATCCGCAGGCTGCCAAGCTCTTTGAGCGCTATGCTGCCGAAAATCCGAAAGTGGGCAAGCATTTTGCCGCCATCGCCGCTATGGCCGGCGAAATGGCCACCCAGCCGCCACTCTACACCGTCCGCCGCGAATACCTTAATACCAAAGACGCGGACTTCTTGCCCACTTTCTTTGGCAACAGCGTGGTGTACTCCTCTGCCCGCACCGATATCCGGCGCAAGATGCAAACCAAATCCGGTGAAAACTGGGAAGGCAAAAAGCGCAACCAACTCTTTATCACCAAGCGCGATGCCAAAGGCTTTTTGCAAAAGCCGCGCCTGCTCATGGATGACTTGAGCTTTAAGTACAATGAAGGTCCGGTCGCCTATAGCGGCCGGGCAGACAAACTGGTCGTCATCACAAAAAATCAGTTTGTCAACGGTCACAGCCTGGAAGCCAATCTTCAAAGCAAAATGATCTTGCTTGGTGCCAATTATGCGGCCAACGGCACCTGGAAAAAAGCCAAGGCGCTCCCCATCAATGACCTGGAGTACAGCAACGGCTTCCCCGCCTTCTCTCCCGATGGTAAGACGCTTTATTTTTCCTCTAACCGACCGGGCGGACAGGGTGGCTATGATATTTATGTGTCCAAGTATGAAAACGGCTCATGGAGCGAGCCGCGCAACCTGGGCACGCCGGTCAATACACCGGGGGATGAAATCACCCCCTTTATGGACGGCGAGAAGCTCTATTTTGCCTCCAACTGGCTGCCCGGCCTGGGCGGCTTTGATATTTTCCGTGCCGAAAAAGACGAGACCTATAATACTTGGGCGAAGGTATTTAATCTCGGCACCGGTGTCAATTCATCTTACGATGACTACGGCTTTATCTACGATGCCGGCAAAAATCTGGGCTATTTCACTTCCAACCGCCGCGGGCCCAAATCTGCCGATGACTTGTTCCGTGTCACCAAGAGCAGTGAGAAAATCAACATTATGGTCTATGACGCCGAAAGCGGAACTCCGCTTCCCGGGGCGATGGTTGACTTCTCCCAATGTGGCGAAAAGACCTTCAAGACCAATAAGAAAGGACTTTCTTCCTTCCAGATCATCGCCGGCTTTGACTGCAAAGCCCGTATCAAAAAACCGGGCTATGAAGAAAAAGAAATAGCCGTCGCCTATACCGGCAAAAAGAAATCTCAGCAGTTTGTCGTGAAACTGCCGCCCGCCGGCGATCAATACATCGGCAAGGTCGTGGACGGGCAGACCAACGCGCCGCTCGAGCAAGTCTTGGTGACGGCCCAGCCGTCTAAGGGCGATGCCGTCAAGACCTTCACGGACAATTTGGGCGAGTTCTCCCTACCACTAAAAAAGAATACCACCTATTTGGTCAGTTACTCCAAGGCCGGTTTCACGGAAGTGACCAAGACCATCAAGACGGGTGACGGTACGCACCGCACCATTTTGGGTATCCAGCCGATGTTGGACGCCTATGCTTCCGTAGCGGTCAATCTTAAAGGGCCGGCCCCCGAAGCGTCCAAAGAAAGTGCCGCCCCGAAACTGGCAGCAAAAACTGTGAAAAAAGCTGCTGCCGTAACGGCCAAAGCGGCGAAAACATCTGCTCCCGCTGAAACCGGCGCAATCAAAGAGACAGCTGAAAAGCCAGCCGCAAAAACGGCCAAAACGATCAAAGGAACTGCCGCTAAAAAGGCGAAGTCCAAGGCAGATGAAGACCGCGCCACGGCAGTGGCAAACTCATCCACTTCCAAAGCGGCACCGGATGCCAAAGAATTGATTCAGAAGTATGCGATTCAGGTAGAGGCCTACGAAGTGGGCGGCAAGTCCATCAACATGTCTAAGTACAAGGACTTGTTTGCCTTCGGCAATGTCTATTCGCGTCCGACCAAGAAGTATGTCAAAATCCGCGTCGGGGTCTATGACTCGGCCGATGATGCCAAAAAGTACTTGAAGGACATCAAAAAACTGGGCTTCAAGCAGGCTTTTGTCACCAGGGAGTATTTGCATCCTACCAAAGAAGATCGCCAACTCATCGTCAAGGCGGCGCCCGCTCCCAAGCCGCTGGAAGTGGCCAAAAAGGCACCAAAGGCTCCCGCTCCCAAACCGGCCGCACCGGAAAAGACTAAGCCCGCCAAGGCCCAACGGCAATACTACATCCAACTGGCAGCTTACAAAAACCCCAAGTACTTTCCCCGCAAGAAAGTAGAGCCATTAGGCAAAATCGTGCGCCGGAAGTCCGGCAAGTATGTCGTGATGTACTTGACAGGATTCGATTCGCTCGAAGAGGCCATCGAAGCACGGCGCAAGGCCATTGAGATTGGCTTCCGTCGCCCGCGCATCGTCTATAAGAAAAACGGCAAGTTTGTGCTGATGCGCTTTTGACCGCGGGTCTTTGTCGCCGGTATGTTGTGCCGGAGCGCCAATCAACCATTGGCGCTCCGGCTTTTTATTTGCCGGAAGGTCAGGTTGATGCGCGGGCCGATGAGCTTGCGGGTCTTGGGCAATTCGTGGTGCCAATAGTGCTGTGTCGGGCCGGCCATCAGCAGGCAAGAGCCGTGGGGGAGCGTGATTTGAAGCCGTTGGCCCGTCTTAAGATGCTTAAACTTGAGTGTTCTGACGGCGCCGAGGCTGACGGATGCAATGATGGGATTAGGCCCCAGTTCGGTTTCATCGTCGGCATGCCAGCCGACGCTGTCTCGTCCGTCGCGATAGAGATTGGCCAGTACATTGGTGAAAGTGGCGCCGGCGATGGCTTCTACGGCTTCTTTGATGCGGCGTAGCGGAGGCGTCCAATCCAATGGCTCCATGCGGATGCCGGAATAGGTATAAGTCTTGCCTGGATCGCCGTACCAGGCTTGTAGGCGCGGGATGTCGTATTCCCTGCCGTACAGTTTGATGCGGCCGCGTTGCCAGGCGATCTGGCGGAGTAAGGTAGTAAAGATTGCATCGGCTTGGGCCGATGCGAGGAATGCGGGGTAGAGCCTGACGTCGGCATCGGGCATGGGGAGTTGGTGGTATGTGTCTCCTTTTACCATCGGATTTTGTGTGCTTTGATGTGCCAGATGTCCGTGGCGTAAGCCTTGATGGTGCGATCGCTGCTAAAGCGCCCGGCGTGGCACATATTCAACCAGCATTTGCGGAGCCACGCGTCCTTTTGAAGATAGGCGGCGTTGACTTCTATTTGTTTTTGCCGGTAGGCATCAAAGTCCGCCAGGACAAAATAATGGTCGGGCGCGTGCCAGTCTGCGCCTTTGAGCAGGGCGTCGTACAACTCGCGCATTTCGCTGTCGCCGCGGTAGCCGAAGCGGTTGTCAATGAGGGCATCCACTACACGTTGGAGTCCGGGCACTTTGCGGTAGTACGCGGCCGGATCGTAGTGTGGTTTGAGCGCTTTGATGTCCTCGACGGTCAGTCCGAAAAGAAAATTGTTTTCTGGGCCGGCCGCTTCGGCGATTTCGATGTTGGCGCCGTCCCAGGTGCCGATGGTCGGCGTGCCGTTGAGCATAAACTTCATATTGCCGGTGCCGGAAGCTTCTTTGCCGGCGGTGGAAATCTGCTCGGACAAATCGGCAGCGGGGAAGATTTTCTCCGCATAGGAGACGCGGTAGTTTTGGACAAAAACGATTTTGATGAGATGTGCCGTGCGGGTGTCCTTGTTGACCAAACGGGCGATGTCGTTGATAAAGCGGATGATGGCTTTGGCACGGCGGTAACCGGGAGCGGCCTTGGCGCCGAAGATGAAGGTGCGCGGTACATAGTCTTTGCGGGGTTGGTCGAGGATGCGGTAGTACAGGTCTAGGATGTGGAAGGCATTGAGGAGCTGGCGTTTGTACTCGTGCAGGCGTTTGACCTGGACGTCAAACAAGCTGTCCGGGTCAATACGGATGCCTTCGTGTGCGGCGATGTGGGCTGCCAGTTGTTGCTTTTTCAGGCGCTTGATGCGGGCAAACTCGGCCAGTACGCTTTCGTCATCGGCATAGCGGGCGAGCCGGCGCAGGGCGGACAGGTCTTTGGTCCACCGTTCGTGTCCGAGCAGGTCGGTGATGAGGGCGGACAATTCCGGATTGGCCAGTCCCAGCCAGCGACGTTGGGTGATGCCGTTGGTCTTGTTTTGGAATTTGGCGGGGTAGAGTTGGTGCCAGTCTTTTAGCTCCTGGTGTTTGAGTAGCTCGGTATGCAGGCGGGCGACGCCGTTGACGGTATGGCTGCCGTAGATGGCAAGCCAGGCCATGCGGATCATGTCTTTGGAGATGATGCGCATGGCGCGAATTTTGGCAGCGCTGTAATTTTTCTTTCGCAAGTCTTCGACGAGCTGCTTGTCCAACCGGCGAATGATGTCGAAGATATCCGGCAGCAGCTGTTTGAAGAAGCCGGTCCACCACTGTTCGAGTGCTTCGGCCAGGATGGTGTGATTGGTGTAGGCGAAGCTTTGGCGCACGATGCGCCAGGCGGTGTTCCAGGTCAGGCCTTCGGCCAGGAGCAGGCGCATCAATTCGGGGATGGCGACGGCAGGATGGGTGTCGTTGAGCTGGATACTGAAGAAATCGGGCAGCTGCCGCCAGTCTTTTCTGGTGCGGACGCGAGGCCGGAAGCGGCGGATGATGTCCCGGAGTGATGCCGATACGAAGAAGTATTGCTGTCGCAGGCGGAGGATCTTGCCTTCATTTTTGGAGTCGTTGGGGTAGAGGATGCGGGAGATGTCTTCGGCGCGGTTTTTCTCGATGAGTGCGGCTTCGTAGTCCTGGTCGTTGAAGCGGGCCAGGTCGAAGGGGCGAACCGGCTCGGCTTTCCAAAGGCGGAGCGTATTGACATTGGCTGTGTCAAAGCCGATGACGGGCATGTCGTAGGGGACGGCGCGAACGCTCAAGTCGGCGAAGCGGACGACGACGGCGTCGTCGTCGCGGCGGATGGACCAGGGGTCGCCATGTCGTTGCCAGTCGTCCACGCATTCCACTTGGCGACTGTCCATGAATTTTTGTTTGAAGATGCCGTAGTCATAGCGTATGCCGTAGCCGGTAAGCGGTAGATTGTGGGATGCGGCGGAGTCCAGGAAGCAGGCGGCGAGTCTGCCGAGTCCGCCGTTGCCGAGGCCGGCGTCTTCTTCGGCTTCTTCGAGTTGATTCAAATGGACGCCAAGCTCGAGCAGGGCATCGCGCACGGCTTGGTAGCGACGCAGGTTGAGCAGATTGTTGCCCAGGGCGCGGCCGAGGAGGTATTCGGCGGAGAGATAGACGGCTTGTTTGTGGCGGGCATAAGTGCGCGAGGTCTTCTCCCACTTTGGTGCGATCCACTGCATGACCACTTTTGAGAGAGCAAACTGCTGCTCATGGATGTTGCAATGGTCGAATGTACGCCCGTACTGCATCATTGCGGCGCGTTGTACGTCCCGGATGAAGGCGTCTTTGTCGAAATTATCGTCCATACAGCTGATTGATTTCCCGGATTTTGGTGGCGAGATCGGGCGTCAAGTGATGGTCTTTGAGCATCCATTGCCAGTTGTCGCCGATGGTGCCCGGCTTATTGATGCGGGCTTCGGAGCCGAGGCCCAGGAAGTCCTGCATCGGGGCGATGGCAACGTTGGCGACGGATGCCCAGGCGCCGCGGATGAAGCCCCAATGATAGGTTTCTTTGGGAGAAAGTGCCAAATAGCGGATGGCTTTTTTGCGCTGGTCGGCGGGGGCGCCGGCCAGCCAGCCGGCGGCTGTGTCATTGTCGTGGGTGCCGGTATAGGCGACACAGTGGGGGGTATAATTGTGCGGCAGATAGGGATTGTCACTGTCGCCGTCGAATGCAAACTGGAGTACGCGCATGCCGGGGATACCCAACTTGTCGCGGAGTTGGTGCACGGAAGCTGTCAGGTGTCCCAGGTCTTCGGCAATCCACGGGACGGGGCCGATGGCCTCATGGATGGCGCGGAAAAAGGATTCTCCCGGGCCTTGTACCCAGTGCCCTTCGACGGCGCTCCGGGCATCGGCGGGGACGGCCCAATACGCTTCAAAGCCCCTGAAATGGTCTATGCGAATGTAGTCATACATCCACCGGGCTTTCTTCATCCGAATTGCCCACCAGGTGTATTTATTCTCGGCCATACGCTCCCATTGGTACAGTGGATTGCCCCAGATCTGGCCGTCGGGCGTGAAGTCGTCCGGCGGGCAGCCGGCGACCGGCGCGGGGCGTCCGGTGGCATCCAGCTGAAACAGATCGGTGTACGCCCAGATGTCGGCGCTGTCGGCGGACACGTAGAGTGGCAGGTCGCCGATGATCTTAATATGTTTTTCATGGGCATAGGTCTTGAGCAGTTCCCACTGCCAGAAAAACATATATTGGCAAAAGCGGTAAAAGTCCATCTCTTCCGCCAGCATTTCGTCGTACCGGCGGAGCGCGTCTGGCATGCGGTGCCGAATGTCGCGGGGCCATTGGTACCAGGGCCTGCCTTTGTAGTAGTCTTTGATGGCGCGGAAGCGGACATAGTCCTTGAGCCACGAATCTTCGGTCTCCGCGTAACGCTGCACCCCGGCACGCATAGCGGGAGGCGTATTGATAAAGGCTTCCCGCAGCAGTAGCTCCTTTTTCTCCCGGACATGCCCGTAATGGATACGGTCGTCATCCGGGGCGCGCCCCAGGGAGCGCAGCCTGTCCTCTCGCAACCAGCCGGGTTCGACCATCATTTCCAGGTCAATGAGCCATTCATTGCCGGCAAAGGCGGACGGAGATTGATAGGGCGAATAGCCGTATCCCACAGGACTCGCGGGCAGTATCTGCCAGTAGGTGATGCCGGCCTCGTGGAGAAAGTCTATAAAGCGCCGGGCGGTACGGCCCAGATCGCCGATGCCGTATTGGCCGGGCAGCGAAGCGAGGGGCAGCAAGATGCCGCCGCCCCGCAGCATTCTATGGGATGAATGCGTCATAGCGGACGTTTGGACAAATTTCGTACCTGTCGTCGAATGGTGGCGCGATACCCGGCCAAAATACACAATATCGGCCTAAAAAAGGTTAGCTTTGCCGGGATGAAAATAGTCCTATTGCAAGTGGGGAAGACGCGCATGCCGTTTGTGCAGGCGGGGGAAAGTGAATACGCCGGACGCATCCGGCGGATGCAGGACTTTGACCAAGTGACGGTGCCGGCAGTGCGGAAATCGGGCGATGGACTCAAACGGGCAGAGGGCGAGGCCTTACTCAAACGCCTGGGCCGGGGGGATTATGTCGTCTTGCTGGACGAACGGGGCCGGACGATGACTTCGAGTGAGTTTGCGCAGTTTTTGGAGGCGCGGCAAATGGCACGTCACCGGCGATTGGTCTTCGTGATCGGGGGAGCTTATGGCTTTTCGCCGGAGTTGTACGCGCGGGCAGATAAGAAGCTGTCTTTGTCGGCGATGACGTTTTCGCATCAGCTGGTGCGGTTGATATTTTTGGAGCAGCTGTACCGCGCATTGACGATAATGAAAAATCTGCCCTATCATCATGAGTGAGAAACGGATGGCTTGGATACTATTGGGCAGAGACAGGCCGGATTTGGATAATCTGCTGTGGGGCTCAAAAAGAGAAAAGTAACCGTTTAGGTACCCGCTGTTTTTGCGCTAAAATGCCTATTTTATCCCTAAAAACAGGAGCACTTAAACAGTTATTGAGAAAAATAAGTGAAGCCGATGAAAAGCATGGACAAGATGTTGTACCTTATCCGGCATGCCAAGTCGAGTTGGGAGACGGGCTTGCCGGATATCGAGCGGCCGCTGAATGACCGGGGGCTCCGCGATGCGCCGATGATGGCGCGCCTGCTGGCGGGGCGCGGTATGCGTCCCGATCTGCTGATTTCGAGTCCGGCGGCGCGGGCGCGCGCGACACGTGCCTTTTTTGCGGAGGCATTTTCGATGCCGGCGGAGCGGCTGTGGGATGACAAGCGCTTGTATCTCGCGGAGATAGAGGATATCCTGGACGTAGTGCGCGAAGTGCTGGAAGAATACCGCACGATTATGCTTTTCGGACACAATCCGGGTTTTACCTACTTTTCCAATTTGTTCCGGAAGGGCGGGCGGATAGACAATTTGCCCACTTGCGGGATCGTGGAGATAGCCGTCAAGGGCGCTTGGGCCGACTTTGACCGTCGGAGCGGGCAGGTGACCGGTGATTTTTATCCGAAAATGTTTAAGTAGGGCTTCCTTAAAAAGTCCCAAACACTCAGGGCAAAGCGCCCTTTCGGGGCAAAAGCAAATCTTTTATTTGCACTCCTTTTCTCAACGCGTAGGAATCGGAGTACGCTTCTCGCTTACCACCCCGATCGGTTTGCCGAACCTTCCCGGGCACAGCCCTCAGCCACTTCACATTATCCAAAGCAGCCTGGCCATCGGTTTGGCAAACCTATCTCATCCGACAGCATCCCGATTCCGGCATAGAAAGATCTTCCGGGTGGCTGATGCACACGGAAAGTTAAGGGCCGAATGCTTGCCTGATGTAAATTATCACCTGACTTTTTGACGAAGGTCATAACTCCGGAAGAAGGAAAATCCTTATTTTTCGGTAACTGTTTAGGTACCCGCTGTTTTTGCGCTAAAATGGCCTTTTTGCCCCTGTTTTTGCCTTGTAACTGTTTGAGCACCCCTTGTTTTTGCGTTAAAATGGCCTTTT
>JALVEF010000349.1 GCA_027031185.1 Saprospiraceae bacterium | reverse complement strand
AGCAGGTGGAAACACCCGAGACGGAACAGGCAACCGAAGCCCCCAGGCCCATTCCCGAAAAAATCAGAAAACAGGCGGAAACTGCGGTGGCGTTGGGCTACGATTTCAAGCCGCGTTTCTGGTGGAGCCTGGAAACCATGGACAACAAGCTGAGGGAAAATCTCAGCCGGGAACTGGCCTACCTCATGCGCCGCATCATGCAATTGAAACGCCACCCCGCCCTGAGCCGCGAGCAGTTCCAGCAGCTACACGACTGGGAAACCCGGCTCCACACCCTGTCACTCAGCGTTTCGGCATTGCCCGTGTTGAACAGCAAATTTCCCGGGCTGGAGCTGAGTGAGATGGAACAGACCCGCCGTTTCGTCGAAGTGCGTCATTCCATGGAGGGGCTCAACCGCGTCAAATCCCTCCTCGGCAGTGACCCCGAAACCCTGGACTGGCCGCGACTGGAAGTCGAGATGCCCCGCCAGATCGCGGCCTGGAAACAGGCATTGCGCTATCGCGCCGGACTGATGCAAGAGGAGAATGAACAATGACCCGGGAAGCCACCTGCTATGCCCCCATGGCCGATGGCCAGCTCATGGCCATCACCGCCGTGGCCAACCCGGCCCAGGGCAGCCATCACAGCCTCGCCGCCATCAAACTGGTGGATGGCCAGCAGGCATTGCAGCGCCGTTTGCGCGAAGTGGTGGAAGTGGCCCGGCTGACCGAGTTTGACGACACGACTCAATGGAAGCTCACTTTCTATATCGAGCCCATGCCCGCCGGGGATGATCGCGCCTGGGAGCTGGCCGCCATCGTCGCCGACCGCATGGCGCGGGGCGTCCTCGACAACAGCGCCCGGCGGGTACTGGCCCTTGGCTGCTCCGATGCCTGGGAAGAAGGGCGGGTGCAGCCCTTGCCGGGCACCGCGCACAGCCTGTATCTGAATCGTTTGGCACGGCAGTTGAAACCGGGCGACGTTGTTTTCGTGGCGCAGGAAGATGATGCCCTGGCGGCCCTGGAAACCCAAAGCCTGCTGTCCCGCGATGCCGATGTGACCCTGCTCAGTCACTTGGGCGGGCTGGCCGGACAACCCGACCCGGCGGCGGCCGTGCGCCGCGCCCGCGCCTGGTTCCCCCTGGTGGGCAGCAATGAACAGCAGCACCAGCTTGCCTGGGTGGAAGTGACCGTATTGCCCGCTGGCGCAACCACGGCGGATGCAGCCGCCATTCAGGTGCTGGGGCAGGACAACAAGGGCCGGCGCGAACAAATGATTACCGTGCTGGAGCAGGCACGCAGCGTCGATCCGGTGCATGTGGACAAATGGCAGACCCTGGTGCGTTTTCAGCGCTGGGATTTCACCGACAACAGTTTCGAGCTGGCCCTGGTCATGGCCGACCGCATCGCCCGCGGGCGCGAAGTACCGGCGCCGGGCCGCGTGCTGGCCAGCGGTTGCTCCTCGCGCTGGGCCCGGGGGCGGGTGGAAAATGTTGCCGGCATGGAGCCAAAATGCGCCCTGTTGAGGGATAGTCTGATGCCGGGCGACCGGATTCTGCTTCCCCCCGCATGGGAAGGACAGGCGGTGGAAACACTGCGCATGGCAGCGCAGCAGGCAGGCGCCAGTCTGGCGCGGATCGAACGAATCAATTGGTAACAGGGGAAGATCATGTTTGGAAAAAAAATCAAATGCGGTTGTGGCTTCGAGAACGACAAGGGGGCGCTTGCCTGCGGCAAATGCGGAGCGGAACTCAACCCGCGTGAATTGCAGATGGAAGGCAATGCCGTCAAATTGCGTGACGATGAACTGGCGGCCAGTGTTGACATCGAGGATCTGGAGGGTTTTTTCGTAAAATCACCCATGGTGGTGCTGCCTGGTCAGAAAGCCCTGATCTATCAGGAGAACAAATTTCTGGGGATTATGGGCGAAGGCCAGATTCCTTTGGAAACCTTGCTTGGGCAAATCAATAACCTGAGTCGTCATCGTCCCGCCCGTTTCATCATCGTTCGTGAACTGGATACGCCGGTATTCTTTTCCTTTGAAGACCTGCTCAGCAAGGAACACCTGGCCCTTTCGGTAGAACTGAGTATCGGCGTGCGTATCGACGATCCCACCCTGTTCGCCAGCCTCATGTCCGGCTGCAAGGTATTCACCACCGGGCGGCTGGCGCAAATGCTTGGCCCCCGGGTCAAGCAAACGCTGCGAGAATACCTGCGCGGCCAATCCATTCGTGACCTCAATGCCGACCCCGGCTTGCGGCAAACCCTCAGCCAGCAACTGACCCAGGCCCTGGGCGAATGGCTGGAGAGCAGGGGCCTGGCCCTGGGTGAAGTGCAAACCCTGGCCGTGGGTCACGCCCGTTATGACGCCAACCAGCAGCGCCTTGGTGAATGCTGGCTGGATGTGGACAGCAAGCGTCAGGAACTCGAACACCGCAAAAGCC
>JALVEF010000348.1 GCA_027031185.1 Saprospiraceae bacterium | reverse complement strand
GCCTTTGAGTTTGACCTCGCCCGCTTCACCGGCGCTTACAATCTTCATCCCCTCAAAGCCCACTACGCTATCAAAATCCTCCAACAGGAAGGATGGATCCACATCACCGACAGCTACTACCTGCCCGCCTCCGTCAAATTCAAAGTCGGTCAGTCGGACATCTATCGCTTCATCGTCGAGCATCCCCACGCCGAGCAGTTCGCGCGTGCCTTGCTCCGCGAAGTCCAGGGCATGGCCTTCGACGACTACGTCCAATTGCGTGAGTCCGCCCTCGCCTACGACCTCCGCATGGAGCTCAAAGAACTACAGCAAAAAATGAGATACCTCCACAAACTCGGTCTCATTGATTACCGCCCCCAAACCGAGCTGCCGAGACTTTCCTTTCTGCGCGAGCGCATCCATCCGGACAATCTCACCATTGATACCAAGGCCTATAAGCTGCGCAAGGAGCGCTACATCCGCCGCGTAAAATTTGCTTTACAATACGTGGACAGCCGGGAATGCAGGAGCATATTCCTAAACCGCTACTTTGGTGATGACGATACCCCGCCTTGCGGCATTTGCGACATCTGTCTCGGCAGGCACCATCGGCAAGATCCGGCCCCCGATGAATTCCGGGAAATAAGAACCCAAATCATTGCCTTGCTCAAAAAACAACGACTCGACCGGCGCGACATCTTCGCCGCCCTCCCCCATTTTGAATACACCAAAATCGCCGCCGTATTGACCCACCTGGTCAACGAAAGCACACTGAAAGAAACGGCATCCGGGTTCAAAGTCCTGTCCAATGTCTGATGCGCCACATATCATCTGCGCCATGACATCCGACCCGGCGTACGACCAACGCATGATCCGCGTCGCCACTTCGCTCACACAAGCCGGATACCACGTCACACTCGCCGGGCGACAAAAACCTGACAGCCCGCCACTGCCCAGGCGCCCGTTCAGACAAGTCCGCCTCGATGTCAAGCCCGTGCGTGGCAAGCGTTTTTACATCAACTTCAACCGCAAGCTCCGGCAATTTCTTCTCGACCAAAGCCCCGACCTCGTCTATGCCGTGGACCTGGACAGCTTGTGGGCCTGCGCCGACGCCACCCGGCGGCGCAGGCGTATTCGCCTGATCTTTGACGCCCACGAATACTTTACCCAAGTGCCGGAGTTACAGGGACGTCCCTTCGTCCGGTCGTTTTGGGAGGTCATCGCCCGCCGCTACATCCCGAAAGCACAGGCAGCCATCACCGTCTCTGACTCCCTGGCCCAAATTCTGTCCAAACGCTACGGCCGGCCCTTCCACACTATCCGCAACGTCCCATTCCTGCGCCCCTTGCCCGACACCCAGGGCCCAACCCCCAAACGCATCATTTATCAGGGCGCACTCAACAAAGGACGCGGCCTCGAACACGCCATCCGCGCCATGCAGTATATCCACGATGCCCAACTCCTGATCGTCGGAACGGGTGACATCGAAGACCGGCTCAAAGCGCTCACTGCCCGGCTCCGCCTCGAAAACAAAGTCCGGTTTGCCGGCCCTGTTCTGCCTGAAAAACTTCATGAAATCACTGCCCACAGCTGGCTTGGCATCAATCTTTTAGAGCCCACCGGTCAAAGCTATTACTACTCCCTGGCCAACAAATTCTTTGACTACATGATGGCCGGCATTCCATCGCTCAACCCCGACTTTCCGGAATACCGCCGCATACTATCACAACACCCCATGGGCATCACCATCCAAGACCTGTCGCCGCACGCGCTCGCCGACACGATCAACGCACTGCTGCACGACGACACCCGCTACCGAAACCTTGCCGCCGCAGCGCGGCGCAAACGTCATCTATTCCACTGGGAGCGCGAAAGCCAAAAACTCATCGCCATCGTCAAAAAGGCAATGGCCGCCCCCCGTTGAGCCGTGTGCCCTTCAATTCGGAAAACTTGCGGCGCTTCGCCACAAAGTACTGCCACACAATCGAATGCGGATAGATGCCGGCCGGAGACTTGACGCGCTCCTTCGGTAGTTCCTGCAAGATCAACCGGATCGCCCGACGCCGCCGCACCAGCTGTGGCAGACACGCATAAAAGGCCAGATGGGCACGCAGCACGGAGTAGATCAACCGGAACTGCCCTTGCACCAAAAACAAAAACGCCGCCAGACCGTCCATCACCAGCCGCACCGGCAGTTTCCACGCCAGATTGCGCGCCCGGTCATTCTTGACGAGCATCTTCAGATTGTTCCGAAAATTCAAATACACTTTTCCCGGCGTATTGTACGACAGCGTCCCGCCGCCCAGATGATACACCGTCGAAGCCGGTATCACCTTGATCTTGTAGCCTGCCCGCCGCATCTGCCAGCACAGGTCTATCTCCTCGCTGTGTGCAAAAAACGTCTCGTCAAAGCCTTTGAAGGACCAAAATAACTCCGACCGGATCACCATCGCCGCACCTGTCGCCCAAAATATTTCTACCTCATCATCATATTGGCCGTGATCATCTTCCGTAATGCCAAATATTCGTCCCCGGCAAAACGGATACCCCAAAAAGTCCAGATACCCGCCCGAAGCCCCTGCATACTCAAACCGCTCCGGCTCCAGGTCTGACTTGATTTTCGGTTGGCACACACTCAAATCCGGATCGCACATCGCATCCAGCAGCGGCACCGTCCAGTCCTTGGTCACCCGCACATCCGAGTTCAGCAAGATGTAGATATCCGAGTGCACTTGTTTGAGCGCCTCGTTGTAGCCGCCGGCGAAACCGTAGTTGCGCGGCAAGCGAATGACCTCTATCCGCGGATGCTGCCGCTGCATATCCTCCAAAAAGCTCAAAGAATCATCCGTAGAAGCATTGTCGGCCACAATGATGCGGACATCATCCGGTGTATAGGCCAAGACCGATGGCAGATAGTTTTCCAGATGGCGCTTGCCGTTGTAGTTGAGTATCACCACGCTGGCAGTCATAGATTTGGCGTTGAGACGCTCCAAAGCTGCTTGTTTATCCTGTTCGAGCTGGGCGGACAGTTTGGCCAGATCATCAAATTGGCGATTGTCCCTGATGCGGTCCACCCATTCGACGGTGATCGTCCGGCCGTACAAATCCCCTTCAAAATCAAAGACATGTACTTCGATACGCCTTTCAACGGATGGCAGCGTCGGTCTGTTGCCGATATGCAACATTCCTCCGTAGCTTTGTCCGCCGATATACACCCGCACCACATAGACACCGTCTGCCGGTATGATTTTGTCCGGGTCATCCGAACGGATATTGGCCGTTGGAAAGCCGATCTGCCGGCCCAGCCGGTTGCCGGCTACCACCGTGCCGCGCAGGCGATAAGGTGCACACAGCAGTTCATTGGCCGTTCGCACATCTCCGGCCGCCAGTGCCCGGCGGATTTGCGTCGAGGAGATCTTGACGGAGGCCACTTGATGCGCCGGTATCTCGATCACTTCCACACCCGCGGGGCCCGCGATCGCACGCAGCAGCGCGATATCTCCCCGCCGCCCGGCCCCAAACCGATGGTCAAAACCCAGCACGATGGCACGCGGCCGGAACCGCGCCAGCAAAAAGTACCGCACATACGCTTCCGCCGGCTGTTCTGCAAAAGACTTATCAAACGGTACCAGCACCAGATGATCCACACCGAGCGAAGCCAGACTTTCGATTTTTTCATCTTCGCTGTGCAGCAATCCCACTTGCTCACCCGTCAGCACCTGCCGGGGGTGTGGCGTAAAGCTTATCACCACCGATTCCCCTTTATAGTATCCGGCGGCCGCTTTCAGACGGCGGAGTATGGCCCGGTGCCCGCGATGCACACCGTCAAACGATCCAACCGTCAACACGGCCCGGCGAAAGGCCGGCAAGTGTGCTATATCCCTGTGTACCTGCATGGCCGCAAATGTAATTATTTTTGCACCCTGCAATTCCCATTTCCCATCAACCAAATCCCCCTCGCACTTGTTACAACCGCAATAATCTTTGAAAAGGGAAAGTTTGCGCATCCCCGCACTTACTTGCCCATGGAGCGGAGCAAAGTGCCCTCATCCTGCATAAAGCAATTTTGGGAAGGGGCAAAGCCCAAATCAAGCCATGCAAGTAAGTGCGGGAGCGCGCACGGTCACACGTACCAAGTTCGTCACAAACCAACTCGACACATGGACAGAAACCAAATCCTACACGCCATAAGCAAGATCAAAGACCCGCTCTCCGGACGCGGCCTGGTCGAGCAGCACATGGTCAAGTCCCTGGAAGTGGCGCCTCCGGACGTCAACATCGTCCTTCAGGTCCGCGACCTCAATATGGACAAAAAAAACGAGCTCAACTTCGCCGTCATCAGTGCCGTCCAGGAGCTCTATCCCGACGCCAATGTCAATCTCCACATCGTTGCCGCTCCCAATGACGCGCCCAAATACCCTCATCTCAAGAATATCATCGCCGTAGCCAGCGGCAAAGGCGGTGTCGGCAAGTCCACCGTCGCCGTCAATCTCGCCCTGGCCCTCAAAAAAGCCGGATACAAGGTCGGCATCATGGATGCTGATGTGTATGGCCCGTCCGTCCCCATTATGCTCGGCCTGCAGGGAAAGCGCCCGATGGTTCAGGACATACACGGGCGGCCCATGATGATACCACTCGAAGCACACGGCATCCCCGTCATGTCGCTTGGTTTCATCATTGAGCCGCAGCAAGCCGTCGTCCTTCGCGGGCCCAAGCTGTCCACCATCGTCCAGCAGTTCTTCAACGAAGTCGTTTGGCCCGAACTGGACTACCTCATCATTGACCTGCCGCCCGGCACCGGTGACGTCCAGCTCACGCTCGTCCAAACCGCCCCTGTCACCGGCGTCGTGATGGTCACCACGCCGCAAGACGTCGCCGTCGCCGACGCCATCAAAGGCATGAACATGTTCCGCCTGGACAGCGTCAACGTGCCCATTCTCGGCGTCATCGAAAATATGTCTTGGTTCACGCCCAAAGAACTTCCCGGCCACAAGTACTTTATCTTTGGGCAAGGCGGCGGCGAAAAACTTGCCCAGGAAGGCCAAACCGAGTTGCTTGGGCAGGTACCCCTCATTCTCGGCATCCGCGAAGGTGGTGACACCGGCCGCCCGGCCGCCCTTGATGACACGCTCGCCGTCCCATTTGACCAGCTGGCACTGAACCTCGTTCGCGCCGTCCAAAAACGGCACCGGGAAAAGCCCCCCACCGACGTCGTACACATCAATCGCTGAAAAACGGTATAGCGGTCTAACGGTATAGCGGTCTATCGGTGTAGCGGTCTAACGGTGTAGCGGTCTATCGGTGTAGCGGTCTATCGGTGTAGCGGTTTATCGGTGTAGCGGTTTATCGGTGTAGCGGTTTATCGGTGTAGCGGTCTAACGGTGTAGCGGTCTAACGGTATAGCGGTCTATCGGTGTAGCGGTCTAACGGTGTAGCGGTCCCGCACTTACTTGCCCCAAAAGCGGAGTGATATGCGCCCATCTTGCAAAAAGCATAAGCGGAAAGGGGCAAAGCCAAAATCAAGCAAAGCAAGTAAGTGCGGGACAATTTCAACGCGACAGCAATTCAACAGAAAGCAATACCTTTGCCCCTTATGCGACTATCATCATTAAGACTCAAGGGCTTTAAGAGCTTTGCCAACGATACCGTCATCAATTTTTCCGAAGACGTCATCGGCATTATCGGACCCAACGGCTCCGGCAAATCCAACATCGTGGACGCCATTCGATGGGTCCTCGGTGAGCAAAAAAGCAAAGACCTCCGCCTGGACAAAATGTCCTCCGTCATCTTCAACGGAACCAAAAAACGCAAGGCCGCCGGTATGGCCATGGTCTCACTTACGCTTGACAACACCAAAAACATCCTCCCCACCGAGTACCAGACCGTCACCATCAGCCGCATCCTTTACGCCTCCGGGGAGTCCGAGTACCGCCTCAACGACGTCAAATGCCGCCGCAAAGACATCCAGTCCCTTTTCCTGGACTCCGGGATCGGATCCAACTCGTATGCCATCATCTCCCTTTCCATGGTGGACGACCTCCTGCTCGACAACAATAACGCCCGCCGTCTCATGTTTGAGCAGGCCGCCGGTATCTCCAAATACAAAACCCGAAAACACCAGACACTCCTCAAACTCAAAAACACCGAAGAAGACCTCTCTCGAATCGAAGACCTACTCTTCGAAATCGAAGCCAATATGAAAAGCCTCGAGCGCCAGGCCAAACGCACCCAACGATACTACGACATCAAAGAACAATACAAGCAACGCTCCATCCAGCTGTCCGTCATCCAATTGGCACGCTCGAAGGATATCTTCCAAGAACTCGATCAGAAAATAAAACAAGAATCCGACCGCCTCATCGCCATCGAAGCCGAGGAGAAAAAACTCGAAGCCCAACTCGAACAACTCCGCAAACAACAAATTGACCTCGAAAACAACTTGTCCGACATACAGCGCGAAGCCAACGAATTCCTCGCCGGCATCCGCCAAATGGAAAACGACAAGCAAATGGCCGAGCAGCGACTACAATTTATCCGCGACAACCACCAGCGATCCCAAAACCAAATCGCCATCACCCAAAACCGCATCGCTGACATCCAAAAAACCATTGACGCCAAGGCCAAAGAACTCCGCCAACAACAAAATATCGAAGCAAAACTCAAAGCCGAGCTCGAAGACATCCGCGATCAGCTCGAGCTGGCCCGTAATAAGCATGCCGAACAGCAGGCCGGCATGGAGCATTTCTTTGCCAAACAGCAAGATCTCGAACGCACCATCCACGAAATTGAGAAAAAACGCGCCGTCAACGCCAACCAACTCGAGCAAGCCAAACAAGAAATCCAACAGAGCCGCACCGACATCCAAGCCAAATCCGGCGAAGGAAAACAACTCCAAAAACAACTAAAAGAAATCACTTCCAAAATCGAAAAGCTCCAAAAGCAAAACCAAAAACTCATTGAACAGCAGACACACCGCAACGACTCCATCCAACAGCTTCGCCAACAAGAAGAAAAAATCCGAAGCGTGCTTTTCGACCGCCAGCGCGAATTTGATGCCGTCCAAAACGAGTACGATCTCACCAAATCCATGGTCGAATCCCTCGAAGGATTCCCCGAGTCTGTCAAATTTCTCAAAAAATCAAAGGCCAAAGCCGCTCAATTTCCCCTCCTGACGGACATCATCCTGTGTCCCGATGACTACCGCATCGCTATCGAGAACTATCTCAAGCCATTCCTTAACCACTACATTGTCCCTGACTACGACACCGCCCAAGCCGGCATCGAACTCCTCCAGAAAAGCCAAAAAGGCAAGGCCGCCTTCTTCATCCTCGACGAAGTCAAGCCCGTCAAGGCTTCTATGCAAAAGATTGACAAGGCCGTCGCCGCCGCATCTCTCATCCAGGTGGACGAAAAGTACCGCCACCTCATTGAACAACTCCTTTTCAACACTTACGTCGTGGACGACCACCGGGACGCTGTCCGCCTGCGCAAGTACTTCCCTGAATTTAACTTCATCGAACGCTCCGGCACCTTCATCTCCAAAGGCAACAGTGTCTCCGGCGGCAGCATCGGGCTTTTCGAAGGCAAGAAAATCGGACGCCGCAAGCGGCTCGAAGTCCTCGACAAAAAACTTCGTAAACTCCAAAAAGAAATCAACGAACTCAACAAACAGCTCGGCAGCGTCCGCCAACAATTGGCCAAACTCACTGCCGACGACCTCGCACCCACCATTGAAACCAACAACGCCCAACTCAACGAATGGAACCGCATCCAAATCGAAATCGCCACCCGGCTCGAAAACATTGAATCCTTTGTCTCCAATTACGGTCAAAAAGCTGCAAAAGCCAAAGACTTTATCATTCACCTCGAAAAAAACGCCGCCGACCTCGACAAACAGCTCCAAAAAGCCAAGGCCGAGTATCAGCAGTTCAAACAACAGCTCCAATCCGCTGACGACCAATTCCGCGCCGCTTCCAATGAACTCGCCGCCGCATCCGAGCGCTTCAACCAAAAAAACATCGCCTTCATCCAGCAGCAAAACCGAGTCGCGCATATCCGGCGCGAAATCGAATTCCACCAACATCAACTCCAGGAACTCAACGACCATCTCCATTCAACCACCCAATCACTTTCCCAAGCCGATGCCGAAGTCAACAGCATCCTCGCCACCATCTCCCAACTCCAGCAAAAACTCGCCGAAAACTACAACGAACGCAAGGAAAAAGAAGCTATCCTAAACGACGCCGAACAGGCCTGGCACCTCGCCCGCAACCAAGTCAACGAACTCGAAGAAAAACTCCGCGACACTTACCGCATGCGCCAGGAGACCCTCTCTCTCGTCGCTGACTTAAAAGAAAAATTCAACGAGCTCAAACTCGAGCTCACATCCGTCACCGAGCGCGTCGAAATCGAATTTGGCGTCTCCCGCGACGAACTTATGCAGATGGACATTCCCCAAGACATTGACATCGAAAAGACACAGGACGAAGTCCAAAAACTCCGCGACCGCCTCAACCGCTTTGGCGAGATCAACCCCATGGCCATCGAAGCCTACAACGAAATCAAGGAGCGCTACGACACCATTGACAGCCAGCGTCAAGACATCCTCGATGCCAAGGAGTCTCTCCTCCAGACCATCAAAGAAATTGACGAAACCGCCACCAAACAGTTCATGGACGCCTTTGAAAAGGTCCGCAACCACTTCAAGACCGTCTTCCGGAGTCTCTTCTCCGAGCAAGACGACTGCGACCTCCTCCTCGAAACACCCGACCAGCCCCTCGACTCCCGCATCAAAATTGTCGCCAAGCCCAAGGGCAAGCGGCCCCAGTCCATCAGCCTGCTGTCCGGTGGAGAGAAGACACTCACTGCCACCGCTCTCCTCTTTGCCCTATACCTGCTCAAGCCTGCCCCTTTCTGCATCTTCGATGAAGTGGACGCTCCCCTCGACGACGCCAACATCGAAAAATTCAACAAAATCATCAAGAAATTCTCCAAAGACTCCCAGTTCATCATCATCACCCACAACAAGCAGACCATGGCCGCTGTGGACGTCATTTATGGGGTTTACATGCAAGAGCCAGGCGTCTCCAGTGTCACTCCCGTGGACTTCCGCAATTACAAACACGAAGCCAACCTCATCGAAGCCAAGTCCTAGCAGCGCGAAGAGTCCCGGCGAATTTCATCAGACCGGCATATTTTCATTTGGCATCCGATCGATAAAACCTATAAGCTTTCCAAAACCTTATAGGTTTGATTCTTTTTTTGTAACTGTTTAGGTACCTG
>JALVEF010000347.1 GCA_027031185.1 Saprospiraceae bacterium | reverse complement strand
TTGCCCGCCAAAGCTCGTGCTTGGAGTTATTAAGGTGACGCTAATTGTCCCAAAACAAATCGCTTGGAGTATATCCCTACAAACCGGAGCATCCTGGCTTTATCCCATTATGAAATCGGCTACGGCACGGTGGATTTCCGGAGTCTGCAAACTGTGGCCGGCACCTTTGGTGGGTAGAAAGCGTGCACCGGGCCAGGCTTCAGCTATTCTTTTGCCTTCCGCAAAGGGGACGGATTTGTCGTCTTTGTCATGGATGACGAGGCCGCTCACGTCGTGTAAGAGCCGAACTTTTTCCTCGACATTAAAATCGGCCAGCCCTTTGCCACCGGATAGCCGTCGGATGTGGGCATCGAAAACCGGTTTTAGCCGCGGTGCCAGCCCCAGCATTCCGGCGTAGCGGTCATAGACTTCGTGTACGGTGGCGAAGGCCCCTAATATAACCATCTTTTTGGGGCCCAATACGGTGCCGTGCTCTGCAAAGCTGAGAATGCCGGCTCCGCCGCCCATCGAATGACCGACATAACCCATTACCGGCCCTACGCGTGCGACCAGCGCGCGTAAACTCTGCATGTACATTATCAAGTGCAGTCGTTTGCCGGACGATTGACCATGCGCCGGTGCGTCAAAGGCGATGGCTTCATAGCCACCATCCAGCAGGGGCGGGATGAAGGAACGCCACCGGCCGGCATTGGATTCCCAGCCATGGGCAAACAGGACTCGGGGGGCACCGGCCTTGCCCCAGCGATACCAACGAATGCGGTGAGGGCCTACCTGGAGGTCTTCTTGTCTGGCCCGGGCAAGGAAATCCCGCTCCGCCGGCTTGATGGGACGGGGACGGGGCGTGGTGAACAGGCGAAACGAGAGCCGGTTGGCCAGAGACGGAGACAGTCTGCTGATGACATTGATCGCTTTGCCGATGCGTTTGTATTGGACGGCCATTGCCAAAATTTTTGCGAAGGTATTATATCAATTAAAAATTAAAAATGAAAAATTAAAAATAGGTTTGAGTTGTTTTTCCGCCGGTGGCTTCAATAGTCTCAGCTGGCGGCGGAAAACGTACAGGGACGCGCCATTGGCGCGTCCCTGTACGTTCCTTGTGGCAAAAGCGAAAATAGGCTCAGGGCCTGATGATGATCAGCCGGATGGTGGAGACGGTCATGCCAGCCTCATTGACCAGAGACAACAGATAGGTGCCCTTGGTCAGGCGGCTGAGGTCTTCCCAATAGACGTTGTCGCCTTTGTGGATGTAATAGTGCTTTTTCCAGATGGTATTGCCCAGGATGTCGTGGATTTTGAGCGTGTAGTTGCCCGGCGGGACCTGGTCCACTTTGAGCATGACCTCGTTTTCCACGGGGTTGGGATAGGCGGTGAGTACCGGACGAGGAGCTTCCACATCCCAAAAACCGCTCATTGGCGAAGCCTTGAAAGTGACGGTCTGGACTTCACCGGTGGTGTGGTCCACGACAACGGATGCGACGGTTTCTTTGGCGTCGTTGGAGTAGAAGTCATAATGCTGAATAGTGTCTTTACCCAAACCTTGCAGATTGGGGAAGGAAGCCTGAATGGATGAGGTGGCATCTATCCAGAATCCTGATACCTTGGCCCAGACTGCCGTATTGCGGTAGTCCGTCACGTTGAGACGCAGGACAGTCAATGTGAAGTCGGGCAGTGTCATCTCTCCCCAGGCGTCGGCCACACCCAGGCGGGTGTTTTCGATGACGAACTTGAGGGAGTCGGGTTTGATGGTCAAATCCTGGACGATGCTGTCGGGCAGCTGATCCGTCTGGATCGCAAAGGACACAGAAGAGAAGTCGTTGATTTGGTCGAAAAGTGCCAAAGGTGCTTTGCGGAATAATGTGGGTGGATCGTACGTGGCATGGACGGGGATGCCGATCTGGAGCGGGTCCACGCCGGCATAGCCGATCAGTTCTTGCCGGTCCGCTGTCACGTTGTAGTACAATTCAGCCAGGCCGCCGGCAACCGGGTTGACCAATTCGGCGTCGGGGAATAGGGCGGCAAAATTGCCCTGGGAGGCGTCCAGAAAAGTATCCTGAAACAAAGGGCCGTCGTTGTTGAGCATGGTGTAATCCCAACTCTGCTGTCCGGTACCTTGGACCGCGATGGATGTAGGCGGCATGGCGTCTGTCCGTGTAATTAGGATGTCTCCGTCTTCGACGAAATAGGCGGTGGTGATGGTGGGCTGCCCCACGAGTTGAAGCAGAGAAAAAGCAAAGAGTAATGAGAGTAATTGTCTTTTCATCATAAGCGGTTTTGGTTGGTTTTTGAGAACAACGCCTCTATTACAAGGGGATGCAGGAACTCTCCCAAAGGTAAGGACTTTTATGATTCGGCGTAGGAAAATAAGGGCTCTATTCCACGGTTCCTTTGGGCGGCATCTGGAAATTTTCCAGGAATTTGGTATTGAAATCGCCCTTGATGAAGCGCTCATCTTTCATCAATGCCTTGTGGAAGGGGATGGTGGTTTTGATACCTTCGATGTAGAATTCGTCCAGGGCACGGCTCAGCTTCTGGATGCATTCTTCGCGGGTACGTGCACGGCAAATGAGCTTGGCTATCATGGAATCGTAATAGGGTGAGATGGTGAAACCGGTATAAGCGGCGGTATCCACCCGGATGCCGTGCCCTTTGGGCAGGTGCAGGAAAGTGATTTTGCCCGGGCTGGGGCGGAAGTCGTTGTAGGGGTCTTCGGCGTTGATACGGCACTCGATGGCGTGCATCTTTGGCGTGTAGTCGGCTCCGCTGATGGGAACGCCGGCCGCCACTTTGATTTGTTCTTTGATCAAGTCATAGTCAATGACTTCTTCGGTGACGGGGTGCTCCACCTGGATGCGGGTATTCATCTCCATGAAGTAGAAGTTGCGATGCTTGTCCACCAGAAATTCGATGGTACCGACACCCTCGTACTTGATGCTGGCTGCTGCGGCCTTGGCGGCGGCGCCCATTTTTTTGCGTAGGGAGCGTGTCATAAAAGGGGAGGGCGCTTCTTCGACTAGTTTTTGGTGGCGGCGCTGGATGGAGCAGTCGCGCTCGGACAAGTGGCTGACGGTGCCGTATTGGTCGCCGATGATTTGGATTTCGATATGGCGGGGCTCTTCGATGAATTTTTCGATGTAGATGCCGTCGTTGCCGAAAGCGGCCTTGGCTTCTTGCCGGGCACTGTGCCAGGCGGCCTCGAAGTCGGCTTCTTTGTGGACGATGCGCATGCCTTTGCCGCCGCCGCCGGCGGTGGCCTTGAGGATGACCGGATAGCCGATTTCGGCGGCGATTTTCTTGCCTGTTTTGACGTTGCGCACCAGGCCATCGGAGCCGGGTACGACGGGTACGCCGGCTTTGATCATGGTATTTTTGGCCGAAATTTTGTCCCCCATTTTGGCGATTTGCTTGGCTGTGGGGCCGATGAATTTGACGCCGTATTTTTCGCAGATGCGGGCAAATTCGACGTTTTCGGCCAGGAAGCCGTATCCGGGATGGACGGCATCGGCATTGGTGATTTCGATGGCTGCCATGATGCGGGGGATGTTCAGGTAGGACTCAGATGCGGGGGGCGGGCCGATGCAGACGGATTCGTCGGCAAAGCGCACGTGGAGGCTGTCTTTATCGGCGGTGGAATAGACGGATACGGTTTTGATGCCCATTTCGCGGCAGGTGCGGATAATGCGCAGGGCAATTTCGCCGCGGTTGGCGATCAGGATTTTGTTGAACAAAGGCTTGCTGCCAGACTTCGACTCCCCGTTTGTCATGCTCTTTGTGCGTTAGCTAATAGGCTCCACCAAAAAGAGTACCTGGTCATATTCGACGGGTGTAGCATCATCTACCATGACCTTGACGATTTTCCCTTCTACTTCGGATTCAATGTCGTTGAAGAGTTTCATCGCTTCGACGATGCAGACGACATCACCTTTTTTGACGATATCCCCGACATTGACAAAGGGCGGTTTGTCAGGCGCCGGTGCGCGGTAGAAGGTCCCAACGATCGGGGAGCGAATTTCGAGATATTCTACGGTTGGCTCCGGTGCCGGCGATGAGGCTTCCTTGCCGGCCTTTTCCGGAGGCGGGGGCTCGGTAGGAGCCGCTTGGGCGGGGATAGGGGCGGATGAGTGAGGAAGCACCGCGACGGGCGTTTGCTTGTGATATTCTTTGGTGCGGATGGTCAGCTTGATGTCATCGGTCTCCAGCTTGAATTCCGAAAGATTGGAGGCGTCAATCAGCTTGAGCAATTCCTTTATCTCCTTAAAAGTCATTGTTTTCGGTTTGATGCGCGGAGGCGTTAATGGTGAAATGTACCCGTCGGGGCGCCCACATTTCGTCAACGAGGAAGCCTGAGCGGTCACTTACTTTTTGACTCGCTCCATGTAGTTTCCGGTGGACGAGTCAATTTTGATAAAGTCACCTTGGTTTACGAAGAGCGGTACCATGACGGTGGCCCCGGTCTCTACTTCGGCCTTTTTCAGTGCATTGGTGGCCGTGTCGCCCCTGACGCCGGGTTCGGTGTAGGTGACTTGAAGGATGACGTATTGGGGCAATTCTACGGTCAGCGGAATTTCTTTGGCGGCGTGGAAGAGGACGTCCACTACGTCGCCTTCTTTGAGCAACTGGGCGTTGTTGACCATGTCTTTGTTGACGCTGATCTGTTCGTAAGTCTCTTGATCCATCAGGTGGAGGCCGATTTCATCGCCATACAAAAACTGGTATTTTCGGCGCTCGACGCGCACTTCTTCGATACGGTGTCCGGACTTGAAAGTGTAGTCAATGACTTTGCCGGTGGACAGGCTTTTGAGCTTGGTGCGGACGAATCCGGCTCCACGTCCGGTTTGGAATCGCAAAAACTCCAGCACGGTGTACGTGTCACCGTTGAGTTCCAGGCAAAGCCCGTTGCGGATGTCTGCGGTAGTGGCCATTGGTCTTTATTTGGTGTAACTGTTTAGGTACCCGCTGTATTTGTGCTAAAATGCCGTCTTTATCCCTAAGGACAGGAGCACCTAAACAGTTATAAAATGGAAAAAGGGGACCCGTCTTGCAGACGGGTAGGGGAGCCCTTTTGCAGGCACAAAGGACGTAAATTTGACAGAAACAGCCAAAAAAACTCGTACCTTTGCGTATGGCTAAGAGAAAATCGCAAAACTGGCTGGCCGATGGCATCACCTTTGACGATGTTTTGCTCATACCGGCCTATTCCGAAGTCCTCCCCCGTGAAGTAGATCTGACCACCCGCCTGACTCGCCGTCTCCGGCTCAATGTGCCGATCGTATCGGCCGCTATGGATACGGTGACGGAAAAAGAGCTGGCCATAGCCATTGCCCGGCAGGGCGGCATCGGCATCATCCACAAAAATATGTCTATCCGTGCCCAGGCTGAGCAGGTGCGCGCCGTCAAGCGTTCCGAGGGCGGCATGGTACTGGATCCGGTCACCCTGCACGAAGACAATACGGTGGCTGATGCCCTCCGCGTGATGGCACAACACAAGATCGGCGGCATCCCCATCGTCAACAAGCAAGGCCGCCTTGTCGGTATCCTGACCAATCGCGACTTGCGCTTTGAGACGCGTTACACCATATCCATTCGTGAGGTCATGACCTCGGGCCGGCTGATAACGGCTCCTGAAGGCACCACGCTGGAGCAGGCCCAGGAAATGCTCCAAGAGCACAAGATTGAAAAGTTGCCCGTAGTGGACGATGATTACCGGCTTGTCGGTCTGATTACGTACAAGGACTTGCTCAAGGTCAAAAATTATCCCAACGCTTGCAAAGACGATCTGGGCCGGCTCGTGGTCGGTGCTGCTGTCGGGGTGACGCGGGATATGATGGATCGTGTTTCTGCATTGGTAGATGTAGGAGTGGACGTTGTGGCAGTAGATACGGCCCACGGGCATTCCAAGGGTGTACTAGATGCGGTACGCGCAATCAAAAAGGCATTTCCTGATTTACAGGTCATTGGAGGCAACGTGGCTACGGCCGAAGGCGCGCTCGCGTTGGCGCAGGCGGGGGCCGATGCGGTCAAGGTAGGAGTGGGGCCGGGCAGTATCTGTACGACACGGGTCGTGGCGGGGGTCGGTGTGCCGCAGTTGTCTGCCATATATCGGGCGGCCGAGGCACTTCGCGGCAGTGATGTTTGCATAATTGCAGACGGTGGGATTCGCTATACCGGGGATATCGCCAAGGCCATAGCGGCAGGAGCGGATTCGGTTATGGCCGGCGGACTCTTTGCCGGTGTGGATGAAGCCCCGGGGGAGACCGTAATCCTGGACGGTCGCAAATACAAGATCTATCGCGGGATGGGCTCCATTGACGCCATGCGTCAGGGTTCGGGTGATCGTTATTTTCAGGACGTCGAGGCCGATATCCGAAAACTGGTACCCGAAGGGATCGAGGGCCGTACCGCCTACAAGGGCTCACTGGCGGAGGTGATGGTCCAATATACGGGTGGGCTTCGTGCCGGCATGGGATACTGTGGCGCCAGGAATATCGAAGCGCTCAAGAGGGCCCGTTTTATTCGCATCACAGGTGCAGGCATTCGCGAAAGTCATCCGCATGATATCACCATCACCAAGGAATCTCCCAACTACTCCCGCGGCTGATTTTTTGTGCGCCCACACAAAAAATCAGCCGCTTTTCTTTACTTTTTTGACAAGACCCCTTAGCTTTGCCGCTCGATTGGCCCATGGTGTAATCGGTAACACAGCAGATTTTGGTTCTGTCGTTCTAGGTTCGAGTCCTAGTGGGCCAACGATAAAAAGGGATGCCGCCAGGCATCCCTTTTTCAATTAAAAATGAAAAATGAAAAATGAAAAGTATGCTCAAAGCGATGTGTTTTGGGACGATTGAATATCGAACACTTGGGCTGCCCTTCGACAAGCTCAGGGCAAGCGCCTGTCGAAGCCCGATTTGAGATTTTAAAAGGAATCCCTTGCAGTTCCAATGCCGGGCTGACTTCTATATTCGCTCAGCGACCGAGACTGACAAAGCGCCCACTTCTAAAATCTTCATTCGTTAATCGGTGTTCGACATTCCCAAGTCCCAAACCTGTTCGTAACGAGTGTACGAATTGTGTTATACATGGCTTGGATCGAAGTGGACACGCCGGGGCAAAAAAATAAGCGGGGACACCGTCGCCGCTGCCCCCGCTTCGCTTTGTTTTGATGAGTACTAATCAGGCCGCCCACCGCGCAACAAGGCGCGGAGTTCGGCCAGGAGATAGAACTTTTTTTCTAATAATTTAATTTTTGCAAATTCTATGTCCATCTTGATGTTTCTGTCGTCGGCGATATAGCTCTTGATGATTTTCAAGTCCTGATTGACCTGCCAAATCTCCATTTCTATATCCATGATACTCTTCTCGTTATTGTCCATCGGTATAATGCCGTTTGCTCATATAAGTCAAAGACTGTGCCAAGGGATGATTTGACAACTGTTTTGACGTTTTTGGTGTTTTATGGCAGTGGGAAGGCTGTATGACAAGTTAAAGCGGCGCTGGGGGATTACGAGTAGTGTCCAGGTGGGCCTTATTCTGACGGTATTTGCCGTTACTGGTTCGACGACGATGTATTTGTACCGGTATTTAAGGCAATGGCTGGGCATTGACGGGGCGCCGTTAGTTTTTAGGATAGTGGCATTTGTGCTGGTGACCTTACCGCTATACAATGTACTGCTGGTCTTTTGGGGCACGGTGCTGGGCCAAGGACGCTTTTTTCGACAATTTGTGTGGCGCTTCCTCGCTCGCCTGCTAAGGCGAGCAAACTCTCGTCCAAAGGATGGTCCATCGGAGTGATATAGCACAGTTTTTGTATATATTGCTCCATAAGACCAATATGGGTGCCCCATGAGACGAATTTTGCTAGTCCTAATCTGCACATTGCTTACGGCCGGCGCGTTGACAGCGCAGGTGCGAAAGGCACTTCGTCTGTACGATGAAGGCCGGTATGCGGAGGCGATTCCCCTGTTTGAAGAGGCCATCGGGAAGCAGGAAAAGAGCTCCTATCTTTTTAAGCTGGCCGACTGTTATCGTCGCACCAACCGGCCGGCCCGGGCTGCTGCGCTGTACGAGAAGATCGTGTCCAAAAAGCACTATGCCAAGAAGGCGATGTACTACTACGGCGAGGTGTTGATGAGCCTGGGGCGGTATGAGGAAGCCAAGAAGTGGTTTTTGGACTATGCCGCACAAGCCCCCAACCCCGGCCCGGCAAGACAGAAGGCGGCGGCCTGCGATTATGTAAAGACCATCCGGCCATATTTTGATGGAGCGGTGGCGCAGAGCTTGCCCATCAATTCACCCGGTGATGACAACAGTGCCTGGGTGTTTCGCGATGTGCTATACTTCGCATCAGACCGGAAGACGGGCTATAATCCGCTCAAGTTCAAGGCGGACTGGACGGGGCGCGACTTGACGCGCATTTATGAGGTAGAGATAGTTGACACGTCCTTTGGACGTGTGCGGCCCTTGCCGTCCCGCATCAATAATCTGAACAAAAATGTGAGCAGCCCGGCGTTTGCGCGCGGTGGTGTATTTTTCTTTTCCCGCAATGGTACGGAGGTGGCGCGGGACGGGACGTACAAGCTCCAAATATATAGTGCGCGCTTGCTTCCGGGTGGCAGATGGACCAAGCCCCGGCGCCTGTCTTTTTGCAAGAAGGATATCAATTACTTTCACCCGGCGGTGAGTAGCACCGGGGACAGCTTGTTTTTTGTATCTGACCGGAGCGATGGTGTGGGCGGCACCGATATCTATGTGACCTACCGCAACGGAGACGGATGGACCATTCCGCAGAATCTCGGGGAGGTGGTCAATACGGCGGAGCATGAGGCTTTTCCCTTCTATGACACTTCGGGCCGACTGTTTTTCAGTTCCAAAGGCCATCCCGGGTTCGGGGGCTTTGACATTTTTATGACGCAGCAGGACACGACCGGCCGGTGGATGAAGCCGGTAAATGTGGGGCCGCCGGTCAATTCGGGGCGGGATGACCTGAGTTTTTTTATGGAAGCGGCAGGGGGACGTGCTTTTTTTGCGTCCAATCGCGGCGGAGACAATGATGATCTTTATCAATTGGTTCTTGCAAGACCGGCAGTGCCGGATCAGCCGGTGGCTATAACACCGGATTCGACCGGTGGTGCGGCTTTGGATCACGAGACTGTGCCGGATCAAATAACAGAAGGGCTGACGGAGGAAGCGTCCGGCGCAGCCGCTGCGCCCGCAGCGGCTGATCGTGTGGCAAAACCGATCACAGGCATTTCGGATACCGGACGTGTGGTGCCCGATCCGGATTATCCGACCGGCGGGAAAGCAGAAGAGGT
>JALVEF010000346.1 GCA_027031185.1 Saprospiraceae bacterium | reverse complement strand
GAATACGCCGTATCATAAAAAATCTCCAATTCGGTTACATTGACACTGACCGGAAGCCCGGTTTGGAAAGTCGTCCAGTTGCCGGTGCCCGGCTCCCGGTAATATACGCCTGCCGTCGTACCGGAATAAAGTCCTTCATTCGTGGTCGTATCATAAGCCAGCGTCAGCACATTTAATTCAGGATGATTGCCGGTATAGTCCGTCCACGTCTGCCCTTTGTCCGTGGACTTGTAAATCCGCTTACCGATACCGATATACACCGTATTGGTGTCGGTGGGATGTGTCACGATGGCCCGCACAGGTGCAGACACCGGCGTCATCAACACTTCCCAGACCGGATTGTCGTCCAATATGTCATCACAGCGATAGAGGGTGTCCTGAGACTTTGTCGCATAATAGACCACATTCGGATCTGCCATCGAAAATACAATCTGCCTACCGGCATTGGGGAAAAATGGAGAAATCTCTTCCCAAATTACATCCCACTCCGATGAGACCTTCGCATTGGTCGTTCGCCATACATGATGATCGCGCCCCATTACCAATACATTGCCATTCTTTGGGTGGATGGCATACGGCGTCACCCATGGGCCATCTTCCGTAAAATTGTTTCCAATTGTCCAAAAATCCCCGCCATAGATCGACCTGATTATTTCCCCATAGTATAACTCCGCATACTGAAAATCGTCATCGCCAGGATCTATGATACACTCCATACCATCGCCACCATATACGGTGTGCCACTGACCTCCCGACAAACGCAGCGTGCCATTGTCTTGACTGCCGGCAAGCACCAGCCCTGGAGTACGGGCGCTGATACCTATCTTATAAAACTGACTGATAGCCAAGCCGGATGAGATGTCCGACCACGTATCCCAGCCATCGTCCGAATAATATACACCGCCGTCATTGCCTGCATAACAGTAGCCATTTGGAGCAAAAATCAGATGATGTTGGTCGGCATGGACATTCTCTGCCCAACTGGTCTTGCGGTTCCAAGTGGCTCCGCCATCCTCCGACTTCCAGATATTAATTCCACCCACGTATATCGTATAGGCATCATCGGGATCGGCACAAATCGTCAAATCATACCACGCATAACCAGAATTAGTATCACTGCCCGTACCATTATAATATCCCAAAATATTCGGCGTGGTGGACATCGTGCTAAAACTCAGCCCGGAATCCGTAGAGCGATACAGTCCGTCAAATACCTTGTGGCGGCCACGCACCACATAGACCACCTTCGGTTCCGCAGGCGTCACCGCTATAAAGGCACGGTTGCTTTCTCCTGACAAATCCGGCAAGCCCGTGCCCGTAACAACCGTCCAACTCATGCCGTTGTCCGCAGAACGCAAAAACTTGCCGGACCGTGTAGTCGCGTACACAACATCCGCATCTCCCGGCTTGAAGGCCAAATCCAATACCGCCTCATCAACAATATTGACCACAGACCACGTTTGTCCACCGTCTGTCGTTCGGAAAAAATTATCGTTCCACCCACACGCTATCAACACATTGGGATGTACCGGATCCTGAATGATGTCATTGATTATTTCATCCGCACCGATCACGCCGTTGTTGATAAAGAAAAAATTCTGACCGCCATCCGTAGACTTCATCAGCCCCATCCCCGGCCCGTCCTTTGCATCCCTGTCGCCCGTCCCCATATAAATAACCTGCGGATCACTCACATCCACCAGCAACGCCGACACTCCCAATACAGGCAAATTATCAGTGGTAGTCGTCCAGGTAGCACCGCCATCGGTGGTCTTCCACATGCCACCGGAAGCAGCACCCGCATAGATCACGTCGGGATCAAACGGATCGAATGCAAGCTCATTGATCCGGCCCATTCCATTGGGCTGGAACGTTTCATTTATCGGCACTGACACGGGCCCTTCCAACTTCCAATCCGACTCTACAAACCGCATCTCCGGGCTTTGGTGCCTAAATGTCTCATACGCCCTGGCAATATCAGCTGCGGCTGGATAAGACCCATCCGCCTCCATCAACATTTCGGCGTGCCACAGCCAGCGATAAAACTGCTTGTACGTCCCCGGATGGCCGGCCTTGTACAAGTCAAAGGCTCGCTGCACTTCTGACAGCTTCACCCCCGGGCGACCCATCAGTTTCACAAACACCGGCTCCCCCGATGCCACACTATCCAAAAACTCCGGTTGCTGCGCGTGTATTTCAAAACCGAACAGACACCATATCACGACTCCAAAACATTTGACATAGTACATGACTTCCATTTGTTTGATATACAACTTGCCCGGTATCCGGGCAAAATTCAACGCAAATGCTAAGGTGCTCCTGTTTTGTAACTGTTTAGGTGCTCCTGTTTTTAGGGATAAAATAGGCATTTTTGTTCCTGTTGAAGCCAGTATGTACAGATCAAACCGGTTTACGAGTTTATTTGCGGCAAATTTGCCCAATCTCTTCGTC
>JALVEF010000345.1 GCA_027031185.1 Saprospiraceae bacterium | reverse complement strand
CATCGGTGATGCGACTTCGTCCGTGCAGCTGCAGCGGGGCCTGAGTGCGGTCAACCTGGCCACTCCTTCCATCGGCGGTACCATGAATATCGTCACCAGCCCGGCAGAAAAGAAAGCAGGCGCCGTATTGAAGGCAGAGGCCGGCTCCGGAGGCTTCCTGAAGACGACCATCACCGGCCACACCGGGATGATCAGTGACCGGTTTGCACTGAGCGCCAGCATCGTCCGCAAAGTCGGCAAAGGTCTGGTGGAAAAGACCTGGACCGATGCTTGGGCCTATTATTTCGGTACGACCTTTAAGATCAACGACAAGCACAAACTGGAACTGTTTGCCCTCGGTGCCCCGCAGCGCCATGGTCAAAACTTGTACAAGCAGAATATCGCCACCTATAGCCATGAGTTGGCGGCTTCCATTCCGGGTTATGATACGGCGGCCTTCTCCAAGTTTAAGGAGCAAGGCCGTTTCTTTAACCAAAACTGGGCGCCGGTAGATAAGAATTACAGCGCCGAGCAGTTTTGGAACGGCAAGACTCACAAGCGCAAGGCTGCAGACTACATCAACGAACGCGAAAACTTCTACAATAAGCCGCTGGTCAACCTGAACTGGTACGCCAATTTCAGCCCCAAAGCCAAGCTCTACACCACACTCTATTGGTCCGGTGGTAAAGGAGGCGGCTCCGGCACCATGGGTAAGGTCTATCGCCGCGATGCGGACGGAAACCTGGGAGATGACGATTATAAATTCTACTACGGCTCATCACCCTGGAGCTGGGACTGGAATGAGACCATCCGGATGAATGGTGCACCGAAGACAGATACGTTTTATGTGGACAAGAAGCCGCAGATCAAGACCATTGACAAGCAGTCCATGGGTATCTTGCGCAACAGCCGCAACAATCAAAATACCATTGGCGCCATCACCAAGCTGAAGATGAAGTGGAGTGACAAGGTGCGCTCTACGTTTGGCTTGGATTGGCGGACGGCCACCATTGACCACTTCCGCGAGATCAGGGATTTGCTCGGCGGTACGGCCTTTATTAAGACGAATGATGAGTTTCACCCGAATCAGCAAGTCGGCCTCGGCGACAAAGTTGACTACTACAATACCAATACCGTGGATTGGTTGGGTGTCTTTGCTCAGACAGAATACAGCTCGGACGACTTTTCCGTATTTGGTATGATCGGCCTGTCCACTATCAAATACTCCTATACCAACCACTTTGCCAAGGATCCGGACCATCCGGACCAGGAATTTAAGCTGGTGACCGACCCGATCAAAGGTCTGCAAGTCAAGGGAGGAGCCAATTACCGCTTTATAGACAATGTCAATGCCTTTGTCAACCTGGGTTATGTCAATAAGGTGCCAATCTTTGACGCCGTTATTGACGATCGGAGTGGTACAAAAGCCACCAATCCGAAAAACGAGAAATTCCTGGCATTTGAAGGTGGTGTGAATTTCTTCTCCCCCGACAATGTCGTACAGGCGCGTCTGAGCGGGTACTACACATTGTGGAAGGACCGCACCAAACGCTTTAATGTCAATGAGCAGGATGGGGGCAGCGACCTGGTCTATGTGACCGGTATGGATCAACAGCACACCGGCATTGAGTTTGATATCAATGTCAAGCCGATTGACTTGGTAGAAATTGGCCTGACCGCTTCGATGGCCAACTGGAAAAATGTCAACGACGTATCCGGTGAGTATCGTTCATTTGAGAATAATACGGATACCACCATCCGGTACAACTTTTACGTCAAGGATTTATACACCGGTGATGCGCCGCAAAACCAGTTTGTCCTCTCTACGACCTTCTTCCCGGTCAAGGGCTTGTCCGCCGAGTTTCTTTATCGCCACTACTCGAAGTTTTATGCAAAGTGGGATCCGTTCTCTCGCACGACGCTGGAAGAGGACAATGGTCAGCGTGTCCAGAGCTGGAAGGTGCCCAATTACGGCGTGTTTGATACGCACATCAGCTACAACCTGCCGCTCAAGGGCAAGATGGGAGTCAGACTATTTTTGCATGGCTTCAATTTAGCAGACTTGATTTACATCTCGGATGCCGTGGACAATAGTAAATACAATGCCTTTATGGGCCCGAATAACGAAAACTCCCATAAGGCCTCGGCCGCCGAGGTATTCCTTGGATCGCCGCGGCGGTTTATTGGAGGCGTGAAGCTGACTTTCTAATCCTTTCGCATTCATTTGATTGGGGGACGGAGTTGTCCGGCAAGGACAACTCCGTCTTTATCCCACACTTATTGGGTGGAAGCGTAGGGCCGGGACTGTTGATGTGCCGCCCGTTGTCAAATAGATACGTACTACCATTTTGCGTTCTCAACAAGTAACTGTTTAGGTGCTCCTGTTTTTAGGGATAAAATAGGCATTTTTGTTCCTGTTGAAGCGAAAATTTTCGATGCGTAGCAGCGCTACGTGAGAAAATTTTTGCAAAAACAGGGG
>JALVEF010000344.1 GCA_027031185.1 Saprospiraceae bacterium | reverse complement strand
GCCGTTGTTGAGGGCTGTTGGCGCGTCGCCCCTGTGAGGCTGACGTGTCGCCCCTGCGGGGCTACTGACGTGTCGCCCCTACGGGGCTACTGACTGACGTGCCGCCCCTACGGGGCTGCTGACGTGCCGCTTGCAATAGCTGATCCATTGGGTCAGAACATTTTGGAGTATGCGGCCTTCAGATCGGGGAGTTTTTCCTTTTCTTTTATTTCGGCCAGGTACTTGCGGACAGTGGGCAGGAGGGAGTGGTCCGAAACCTGGCGGGTGAAGTCCACCATTTGCTTGGTGGCGGAGAAGCGCTGATCGGGGGTGGCTGTCATGTCGGTGGCGATGTCTTTTAACTTGCGGAATAAATCTCCCAATTTGCCGGGTGCGGCCTGGAAGGCCGTAGTCAGATACGAGGAATAAAAATCCAGGGCATCGAATCCGTTGACGTTTCGCAAATTCTTTTCAAAGAAGGCCAAATGCCTGGGGTCGGGGTTGGAGGCATATAGCTTGCCCATGGCGACCAGGATGGCGGGTTCATTTACGTCTTCCAAATCTTGCAAATATTTGGCGGCCAATTTCGGATCCAGGTTGGTAATGCCGATCAGGGCCTGTCCGGTCACGTGATAGGGCAAGTCTTTGTTCTCGGCTATTTTTTTGAAAAGTGGGGCGTACTTTGCCTCGCCCGTGCGGGCGAGAATCTGTAATGCGACGGCCTTGACGTCCACGCTGCTGTCGTTTTCGGCCAGCGCGGCAATTTTGTGCAAGGTGACGGGAGCTTTCGGGGCGCTTTGCAGCAGGTATAAGCCCAGTTGTCTAAACTCCCAAAAGCGGTCGTCCAGGAGGGTTTTGGCAAATCTCAATTGGCGTTCGGGCTGATCGCGGTAGGCATCCAGGAGGGCATAGATGGCGTACTTGCGGCTTCTGTAAGACGGGCTGAAGTTGTAGAGTTCCTGCCATTCGATGGGGGAGCGTTCGGGATATTCGATCTGAGCGACGAGTGTGCCTTCGGGGTCCAGCTCGACGACGGTGGGTTCGGTATCCACGGCGATTCGGAATACCTGTTTGCGGGCGTTCATTTCAATGAATTGGCGGTCTGCCTGGCCCTTGCTGTTGTAGATGTCCACGTACATGGGCAGGCGGAAGACTTCCGGCACACGGAGGCCTTTTTGTGTCTGCTCAATGGTGAGGATGAGCGTTTGGGTGTCGTTGTCGTAGCGGTGTGTCACGGTGAGTTCGGGATGCCCGGCTTTCTTGTACCACTGGTCAAAGAACCATTCGAGGTCTTCGCCGAGTTGGTCTTCAAAGGCCATGCGGAGCTCGTCCACTTCGACGGGGGAGAGGGCGTGTTCGGTGAGGTAGCGTTTTAGAGAGGCGAAGAAGGCTTCGTCGCCCACCATTTTGCGGAGCATGTGGAGTGTGCATCCGCCTTTGTTGTAAGAATGGCCGTCGAACATGTCCTCGCGATCGCGGTAGTGGTGGTCAATGAGTGGATGATAGGGGCGGTCTCCGAAGTAGCCTTCCAGTTCGTCCAGGAGGTGGTGGTCGGCTTCTTCTTTTCCGTATTTGTGCTCGAGCCAGAGATATTCGGCATAGTTGGCGAAACCTTCGTTGAGGGTAATGTTGGCCCAGGATTCACAGGTGACATAGTCGCCGAACCAGTGGTGGAACATTTCGTGTGCGACGATGAGTTCGTTGCTTTTGTCGCCGATGAGTTCGCGGCGCGTTTTTTGGACGGACTCGTGAAAGACGACGGCAGTGGTATTTTCCATGGCGCCGGAGACGAAGTCGCGGACGACGATTTGGTCGTACTTTGGCCATGGATAGGGGACGCCGGTGATTTGAGAGAAGAAAGAGAGCAATTCTTTGGTATGGGGGAAGATGTCGGTGGCGTATTCTTTGTACTTGGGCTCGACGTAGTAGGCGATGGGCTTGCCGTTCCAGGTGTCGCGGACGACGGCATAGTCGCCGGCGGCGATCATCATCAGGTAAGGCGCGTGCGGGATGTCCATCGTCCAGTAGTCGGTGCGGGTGCCGTCGCTGTTGTCATGGGATCGGACGAAGCGGCCGTTGGACAGGGTCTTGAATTTGGCGGGGACGGTGATGGCGAAGTCGTGGGTTTGTCGCTCGTTGGGGGCGTCAATGGTGGGCACCCATTTGGAGTTGCTTTCGGTCTCGCCTTGGGTCCAGATTTCGGTGGGTTTTTCGGGGTCGGTATCATTGGGGTCAATGAAGTACAGCCCCTGGTCGGACCGGATGGCGTCGCTGCCGCCTTTGGGTCCTTTGGTCGGGTAGGCGGTGTAGTCGAGATAGACTTTGTAGGTGTCTTGCCGGGAATAGGTGCGGCCGAGGTCAATGAAAATTTGGCTGTCGGTGTTGTGGAATTTAAGGGACGGCCCTGATGGGCCGTTGAGTTTTACGGCGTGGAATTTCATGGACTTGGCGTCGAGGGTCAGCTCATCGGTGGGGTAGAAATAGGGGCGAAGCGTCAGGATGGCTTTTCCGTGAGCGGTCTGGTTGGGGATGTCGAAGCGGATGTCCAGGTGGGTGTGAATGAGGTCGTTTTCCAGCCGTTTGGCTCCGTGGAAAGGGGGCAGGACTATTTTGGCCGGGTCTTTTTCTACTTTTTTGGCCTTGACGACGACTTCGTCAAGTTGGCGGACTTCGGTGGGGGGATTTTCCGTCACGGTATGCCTGGTTGTCGAGCAAGCGGCGAGGAAGACGGTCGTGAATACGAGAAGAAGTGGTTTGACGGGCCGGTACATGGGCAATGATTTTGGCGGGGGGAGAAATCAGGAATTTATTTCAGCGATGAGTTTTTGGATGAGTTTGCGGATGGCGGCCTTGACGGTGTGAAAGGGCAACGCTTCTTTGGCTGTGTATATGATGATGATGCGCAGGTTTTGGTTGTGCTGTTCGAGAGTTTGGATGAGCGCGTGTTTTTGCAGGCGCCAGGCTTCACGCATGAGGCGTTTGATGCGGTTCCGGGTGACGGCTTTTTTGAAGTGTCGTTTGGAGACGGTAAATGCGACCTGGATCGGTGGGCGTTCGTGGCCGGTGCGATAGACAGCCAAAACAGGAAAAGCGGTCTTGGTGCGACCGCTTTTGAACAGCAATGCGATTTGCTTTCTGCTTTTCAGGCGTTCATATACGGGGAATTTATACATTGCCCGCCGCCGGAGCCTATTTCTTGTGGAAGGTATCGGACACGGTGAGACGGTGCCGACCTTTCGCGCGGCGACGCGCGAGAACTTTTCTTCCGTTTTTGGTGCTCATACGCTCGCGGAAGCCGTGTTTGTTGGCGCGCTTCCGGTTGGATGGTTGATAGGTTCGTTTCATGACGTCAATAGTTTGTGCGCCGATGGTAACGGCGAAGGGAGCGCAAAGGTAAAGGAAAACGGGGATGTATTCAAGTATTTGGGAAAAGTAACTGTTTAGGTATCCGCTGTTTTTGTGTTAAAATGCTCTTTTTTCCCTGTTTTTGCCTTGAAACTGTTTGAGCCCCCTTGTTTTTGTGCAAAAAAGAGGGCCTAACCGGTTACAGTTTTGTTGCAAGCCGCTCCGGGGCGAAAAAAAATCCTCCACGTAGGGCGGATGGGCATCCGCGCTACGTGGAGGCGTTGGTGGGTACGTCGTCGTCGCTGGCAAATTCTTTCATTTTGCCGGTTCGTCGGGGGAGGGGATTGGCGTGTGCATCAAGAAAGGCGCGGCGGGTGCGCACGATGTCAATGGCGGTAAAGACGGCATGGCGGAAGGAGGCGGGATTGGCTTTGTTTTGGCCGGCGATGTCAAAGGCGGTGCCGTGGTCCGGGGATGTGCGTATGGCATTGAGTCCGCCGGTGAAGTTGACGCCTTCGCCGAAGGAAAGGAGTTTGAATGGGATGAGGCCCTGATCGTGGTACATGGCCAGGATGGCGTCGTACTTGCGAAATTCGCCGGCTCCGAAGAAACCGTCGGCGGGGAATGGTCCGTTGACGAATACGCCTTTTTTCTTGGCGGCTTCGACGGCGGGGCGGATGACCTTTTTTTCTTCGATACCGAGTACACCGGCTTCGCCGGCGTGAGGGTTGAGGCCGAGGACGGCGATCAGCGGTTTTTCGATGCCGAAGTCTTGTTGCAGTGTTTTTTCCAGGATGAATATTTTTTCGAGGATGCGTTCGCGGGTGATGAGGGGTGAGATTTCTTTGACGGGGACGTGGGCGGTGGCGAGTGCGATTCTGATGTTGTCGGAAACCATGAGCATAAGGCTGTGGCCGTCGAGTTCTGCCTGGAGGTATTCGGTATGTCCGGGGTATTGGAATCCGGCCTTTTTCATGGCTTCTTTGTGGATTGGGGCGGTGACGAGGGCGTCAATTTTGCCGGCTTTGAGGGCATGGACGGCTTTGTGGAGCGACTGGCTGGCGGCGCGTCCGGATCGTTCGGAAACTTTGCCGAAGTTCACTTTGATATTGTCTTCGAAGGCCCGGATGATATTGATTCGTCCGGGGACGGCTTTGGATTCGTCGGAAATGTTGGCGATTTTGATGTGTTGGTCGGTGATGACGGCTTTGTGGGCGGCCAGCACTTTGGGTGCTGCGTAAATAACGGGGGTGCAGTGGCGAAATAGGCGCGGATTGAGGAAAGTCTTGATGATGACTTCGGGTCCGATGCCGTTGATGTCGCCGATGGATATGCCTATTTTTACGGGTTGTTGCATTGTCGTCGTTTTGAGGTAACTGTATAGGTACCCGCTGTTTTTGTGCTAAAAACAGGAGCACCTAAACAGCTATGTGCAAAAAACAGTAGTACCTAACTAGTTACGTTTTGTGTAGCGGATTGTGGTGGTGGGCGCCCGCGGGCGGGGCCGCCGGCACAAAATTGGGGAATTTTGGGGGAACGGGCGGGATTTTTATTGGAGGGCGTGGTGCACCCATAGGCAGGCCTATGGCCTGTATATGAGTGACAAGGTGATTTGGTGGTCGGGTCCAAAATGGGGCCAATAATTGTATCCTACTGAAATACGGAAGCGGTGCAGGTCGTGGACGAGGCTGGCCCCGGCCCCCAAAAAGAAGGGCTTCGGGGTAGTTTGGTAGTCTGGATTGGAGATGGATGCGTCAAATCGGTGGCCGGCTTGTGTCAAGTACGTGCTGTTCCCGAGTACATAAGCGCTAATGACTTCGGCCCGGCAGGACCAATTTGCTGACATCCGGTAGCGCAGGTGCAAGGGTATTTCAAGCAAATTCAGACGGAATTGCCCGGATAAAAAAGACTGTCCGATATTGTTTAGCTGAGGATTGTGGCTTTGTTTGATCTGCCATCCGGGGAATTTGATTTTACCGGATATCGTATCAATCAATACTTTGCGGGCGACAAGGTGTTTGTAGCCTACTCCTGTCTCAATGGCCCATCGCCGCGAGAGACGCCACCCCAAATAAATGCCGGTGCTTGTAGCAAAATATCCCAGTGATGAGATCGAGTGACCGGCATATAAATTGACATAACGGCCCTGCTTTTTGATTTTGATATTTGACTTGATAGATGCCGGTGGTTCGGTTAAAGGCTTTGGCTTTGGTGCCGATATACTATCCGGAATGTTTGCTGTGCCACGGGAGTCTGACCCGGCAAGCGTCGGGTTTTCGATTTTCTCTGCCGTTCTTGCTTTGGTAATGGCGGGTTTTTGGGCAGGATGCTGCGGCAAAAGGGATGTGCCGGTTGTTGTTATTTTCGGGTATGTGCTGATCGCGATGCCCTGCCGGGTGCCAAAGAGCCGGCGGTGAGTATGCGGTAATTGGTTGTCCGGGCTGTTTGGTTTTAGAGATTTTATTGTGCGGGATGGTTGTTGCCATGCTCGATGGTCCGATTTGTATTGGATACCGGTGTCTGATGGAAGCAGTTGACTTCCCGACTTTTTTTCATTTTTTATTAATTCACTTTTGTCTTTGGCGGGTGGTGGCGGGTAAGGCGTTGAGACCTGCATGAACCAAATCACAGCTGTCAGCAGGATGGTGCCTATGCCGGTGAGCAGCCAAAAAGCAAAACGGCGTTTTCTTTTTTTCTTTTGGGGCAAATATGTATCCAGAAGCTGATGCATGTGTTCCCAGCTATCGTCAAAGAATTGATTCATGTCAAAATTTTCATTACTCATGTCCGTGTGAGTTGGTTTTGAGAATTTGTCTCAATGTTTTTTTTGCTTGAGCTAAATGCCATTTTGATGTGTTGACGGAAATATTAAGTATTTCGGCGATTTCATTGTGTTTGAATCCGTCCAGCAGGTGTAAGGAAAAAACTTTGTAAGTAGCCGGCGGCAATCGCCGGGCAAGGTTCAGAAGGTCTTGGAAATACAACTGGTCCAGCAAATTTTCTTCGGCCAATCTGTCAAAATCGTTGTACAGCGTTGTGTGGCTATGTCGGTTTGCAGTATTTCGATAGTGGTCGGCAATGCTGCGGTACACAATGCGATGTATCCATGCTTCGAGGGATCCGGAAAAGGCGTAGGTGTCCAATTTTTTATAGACTTTCAGGAATCCGTTGTTGACGACGGTCATAGCTGCGTCTCTGTCTTTCAGTTTTCGTAAGCAGATCCGGAGCAGAGGCGGAGCATATCGCTTGTAGAGCAATTCCTGATAAAATCTGTCGTTGCGCAAGCAACCCCGGATGATTTCCTTTTCGGTATATGCTCTTTTGTTTTCCGTGGTTTTATCTGATTTATTATTGAGGATAAACGTAACTGTTTGGGTGCCCGCTGTTTTTGTTCTGAAATGGCCTTTTTGCGCCTTAAAGCGGGAGTCCCCAAACAGTTACGGATAAGCACTGAATATGTATGGGCCCGGCATTAGAACAGCCAGCCAATATTGATGCTCGTTCGCCAATATTTCAAATGGCGGATTTCGTTCCAGGACTCCCAATGGCGGTTTTGAGTTAGCAAGGTAGCGTTTTGCATTTTGATTCCGAAGTCCAATGTGAAAGCGCCTCGCCGGCTTCCAAACCGGATGCCGGTAGCCGTTTCGAGCATAAGGCCGCCTTTGGCTTTGTCGAACCATTCATCATTTTTTTTTAGTGTAAACCCGTAGCCGGCATTGACTCTGATGTATGGGGTTCTGTTTTGGGCCAGGAAATAGCTTCTGACATTTAAAAATAGAGGTAGAAATGTCAGCCCCGTGGCATTATCGCAGTATTGATCTGCGCTTATTCCAATGCCGGTCCCCAAAAACAGGTTTTTTTGATAGCCAAATTCGCCGGCGATGCTGTAGCCGTGAATTAGGTAATTGAATCTCCTCTGTCTGCCGGGCAGGGCACTTATCCGGAAATGGTAGTAAAAACCCCGCTCTTTGAATTGGTATGGAGGACGAAATTTTTGAGTAATCTTCTTGATGCTCGCTTCTTCTAGCAGGATAGTGTCTCCGGATTTTAACTGTAGGCGCAAGTATTTTCCTTGTTTGTATTCGATGATTTGCCCAATAAAGACACTGCCTTCGGTGGTGAATACTTTGTCCGTTGAGTGGGTAATTCCGGATTGAGCCTGGATCAAACCCGAAAGGATGAGACAAATCAAGAGCGAAAAGGGCTTCAGATTCCACATTATTCAGGTGTTTGGTTATAGTTATTTAGGCCCCCGTTGTTTTTGTACTAAAATGGCCTTTTTGCTTCAACAGGAACAAAAATGCCTATTTTATCCCTAAAAACATGAGCACCCAAACAGTTACTATTAATTTGAAGAGCTGATTTTGCTGAGTAGTTCAAAGTTGTTATTCAAACTGAACTGGTACAAGCCGTCCTTTCCGATTACAATCAACAGACTGCGTTCCGGCACGTGAATGACGTCGTAGGCTTCGATGTCCGGGATGTGTTTGTTTAGATTGTCGGAGATATGGAGCAGGTCGTTGGTGCCGAACACTTTAAGCCCTTTCGCGCCTTCGCAGAGGTAGAGATTTTCGTCGTCCACGGAGAGACCGTGCGGATTGTACATCGGATAAGTTTTGATGAGTATGGGATTTGTTAGATTGGATACGTCAACGACATCCAGCTGATTGGTGTATCCCCTGCAGGGGGTGCCGTTGCGCAGTGTTACGTAGGCAATGTCATCTTTGACGAATACGGGATCGCAAGATTCATAGTGCATAAAGCGCGACAGTAGGGTCGGATTGGTCGGGTCGGCACTGTCGTAAATATACATACCGTTGCTGGCCCCGACGAACAACTTGTCGCCATATGAGAATAAAGTCTCTATCCGTCCGGTACTATTGCTTACGTCGTTTAATTTTTCCGGAATGTCAGCAATTGAATAGATCCAAATTTTATTTCCGGTTATCAGATACAGGTAATCGTTCACTACACGCATGCTTGCCATAGATCCGGCTATGTTGGCCTCCGGGGCAGGTGCGTCTATGCCGGTCGGGGCGGAGGCATCGGTGGTGAATCTCTGTGCCAACTCATCCAACTGGATGCAGTCTAGGGTTTCGGTTACTATTTTTTCATCGTAACCGACGATAAATGCGTTAAGTGATTCGTCAAATCTGAATTTGGATGACGGGAAAGCGTCTTTACTGCGTCCGATAAAGACCGGTGACGCCGGATTGGAGATGTCGAAAGTGACGATGTCGAAGTAGCTGTCCAAGAAAAGGAGGTTTCCTTTCACTGCAATGTCCATATTGCCGGGCACGTCCAAGAAGGCCACGTTTACGGGGTTTGAGGGGTTTGAATTGTCAATGATATGAACGCCTTTTCTCAATTCGTTGATCAGGATGTAGTTTCCTGAAACGAAAATCTTACCGGGTTCATTCAGGTCGCGAGAGGCGCCTACGGTTACAGGCGCATGCATTTCTGCCAGGGTTTTGTAAATCGGGAAAAGCTTCTTGTGTGTAACGGTCCTCGTGCAGGAGTCTTTGGTGCAGCCTGACGGAAGCACTAAAAAGCCCAAAATGAATAGGTAAAGTAGGTTTGCGTACTTCATCGCTAAAGTTTTTGTGATGGTATTCTATTGCGTTTGACAGGTGCGACCAGCCAAAAGGTTGGGTATGTTTTCGGGATAGTTGTTTTTTTGGTAACTGTTTAGGTGCACGCTGTTTTTGCGCTAAAAAGCCATTTTTGCTTCAACAGGGACAAAAATGCCAATTTTGTTTATCCCTAAAAACAGGAGCACCCAAACAGTTACGTTTGGAATAGCCAGCAGTGGTTTGGCAAACTGGGTGCAATTGGCAGTGCTCGTTTGAAAGTTTCGGCGGTGCTTGCACTTCGACGGTTCGACTGCGCCCTTCGACAGGCTCAGGGCAGCGCTCACCGACCGCACTGACCACACCGCATAGCTTCGACAGGCTCGCGGCAGCGGGGTGTGGTGATGCACGGAGACAGGCCGGTGCTTCGATGAACTCAGCCCAATGTTTGGTGTTCTAATCGTTCCAACCCGG